>NZ_JAHPXO010000088.1:0-2485 GCF_019041495.1 Parabacteroides sp. MSK.9.14 | reverse complement strand
AAAAAAATAGAGCAAGCTGAAGATATATCAATCCGACACGGGCTTCAATTTTAGCAATAAAAGGAAGTAGTGTCAGTGATAAAGAAAGTAAGCAAGGGCAGACGGTGGATGCCTTGGCTCTCGGAGGCGATGAAGGACGTGATAAGCTGCGATAAGCTTGGGGTAGGTGCAAATAACCTTTGATCCCAAGATTTCCGAATGGGGCAACCCGGCTGGTAGAAGGCCAGTCATTCCGTAAGGAAGGCGAACGTGGGGAACTGAAACATCTAAGTACCCATAGGAGAAGAAAACAAAAGTGATTCCGCAAGTAGTGGCGAGCGAACGCGGAACAGCCCAAACCGATGATGTTTAGGCATTGTCGGGGTAGTAGGACCACGTTGTGGCAAGAGATTAAGGAAGTAGAACGTTTTGGAACAAACGGCCGTAGACGGTGAAAGCCCAGTATACGACTCTTTAACGAAGCCTAGTGGAATCCTGAGTAGCGCGGAGCACGAGAAATTCTGTGTGAATCAGCGGGGCCCATCCCGTAAGGCTAAATACTCCCGAGAGACCGATAGCGAACCAGTACTGTGAAGGAAAGGTGAAAAGCACCTCGAACAGAGGAGTGAAATAGTCCCTGAAACCGTCTGCCTACAAGCGGTCGGAGCAACGTAAGTTGTGACGGCGTGCCTTTTGCATAATGAACCTACGAGTTACTTTCTCCGGCAAGGTTAAGGGCTTCAGGCCCGGAGCCGAAGCGAAAGCGAGTCTTAATAGGGCGTGATAGTCGGAGTGAGTAGACGCGAAACCAAGTGATCTACCCTTGGTCAGGATGAAGGTTGGGTAACACCAACTGGAGGTCCGAATGGGTATACGTTGAAAAGTGTTCCAATGAACTGAGGGTAGGGGTGAAAGGCTAATCAAACTTGGAGATAGCTCGTACTCCCCGAAATGCATTTAGGTGCAGCCTTTATTTAGTATAGCATGAGGTAGAGCGACTGATTGGATGCGAGGGCTTCACCGCCTATCAAGTCCAGATAAACTCCGAATGCGTGCTATATATTGATAAGGAGTGAGGGCGCGGGTGCTAAGGTCCGCGTCCGAGAGGAGAAGAATCCAGACCATCAGCTAAGGTCCCCAAATAACAGTTAAGTTGAACTAACGAAGTCGGACTGCAGAGACAGCTAGGATGTTGGCTTGGAAGCAGCCATTCATTTAAAGAGTGCGTAACAGCTCACTAGTCGAGGAGTCCGGCGTGGATAATACTCGGGCATAAACTGTTTACCGAAGCTATGGATGTAGAAATACATGGTAGGGGAGCATTCCAACGGCGTCGAAGGTGAAGGATGACCTTTGCTGGAGCTTTTGGAAACGCAAATGTAGGTATAAGTAACGATAAAGGAGGTGAGAAACCTCCTCGCCGAAAGACTAAGGTTTCCTGATCAACGTTAATCGGATCAGGGTAAGTCGGGACCTAAGGTTAAGCCGAACGGCGATACCGATGGAAGAATGGTTTAATATTCCCATACTACTTTATGGAGCGATGTGGAGACGGAGAAGTGAAAGTCCTGCCATCTGACGGAATAGGTGGTTGAAGAGTGTAGATGTAGATTCCTGTAGGCAAATCCGCAGGGAGAGTCGACCTTGATAGTATGCCGCGTGCTTGCACAAGGCAAAATGGACGTAATCAGGCTCCCAAGAAAATCCGCTAAGCATATTCATAAAGTACCCGTACCGTAAACGGACACACGTAGTTGGGTTGAAAATACTGAGGCGCTCGAGTGATTCACGGTTAAGGAACTAGGCAAATTGACCCTGTAACTTCGGGATAAAGGGTCCCTACTGAGAGGTAGGGCGCAGAGAATAGGTCCAGGCAACTGTTTAACAAAAACACATGGCTGTGCGAAATAGAAATATGAAGTATACAGCCTGACACCTGCCCGGTGCTGGAAGGTTAAGAGGAGAGCTCATCGCAAGAGAAGGCTTGAATTGAAGCCCCAGTAAACGGCGGCCGTAACTATAACGGTCCTAAGGTAGCGAAATTCCTTGTCGGGTAAGTTCCGACCTGCACGAATGGTGTAATGATCTGGACACTGTCTCAACCGTGAGCTCGGTGAAATTGTAGTATCGGTGAAGATGCCGATTACCCGCGATGGGACGAAAAGACCCCGTGAACCTTTACTATAGCTTTACATTGAATTTGGGCAATCGATGTGTAGGATAGGCCGGAGACCGTGAAGCAGGTACGCCAGTATTTGTGGAGTCGCCGTTGAAATACGGCCCTTTGGTTGTTTGAGTTCTAACCCGCAGAAGCGGGGACACTGTATGGTGGGTAGTTTGACTGGGGTGGTCGCCTCCAAAAGAGTAACGGAGGCTTCTAAAGGTACCCTCAGACCGATTGGTAACCGGTCGCAGAGTGTAATGGCATAAGGGTGCTTGACTGGGAGACAGACAAGTCGATCAGGTAGGAAACTAGAGCATAGTGATCCGGTGGTTCCGCATGGAA
>NZ_JAHPXO010000087.1:0-2488 GCF_019041495.1 Parabacteroides sp. MSK.9.14 | reverse complement strand
ACTAAATTTCAAATATTTCAAAGAACTCTTTTAGATTTTAATGGGACAACAATGATTACCTATACTAAACGAACAACTCGGGAAAACTACTGAGCTAAAAGGAAACTTTTTTCAATTATTGTATTTCCCAATATTTTCAGTTCCCTTCCGTCTGTTTCATTCAAGCCGTTCGACGAATAAAACAGACGGTTTGGAATGCTTTTATGGATCATCGGGAAAGCGTTCAATTGTACATTCCGTTTCATGACTCGGGATGCTGAACAAGAACATACAAACAGTATTACAAAAATTAAACAATCTCTTATAATCTTATTTTTTAGGTAATACGCCAAATTTATATTTCCATCTTTCACTGCTTTTCATATATAAACTCCGTAAAAGTTCCTTCCAACAAATTTCAAAGCCAAATACCGAAAAACAGACAGCCTCTCTAAGCTTCACCGGAACCTCCTCCATGATCAAATCCGGATGATGACATGCCTTGTAAACGAACTCCAAATCAAACAGATATGTATTTATACAAGTAGAAAGGAAAACAGTACGTCCTTTGCGGCTAAACCCTTTCAAACCGGCTTGCGTATCCGAATAGTTCATTTGCAATAAATAACGATTGCAGCCACGAACAAATCGGGAGATTAAACGACGAGAAAACGGTAAACAATCATAATAAGCCTTATCCCGAGTCGATACAACCACATCAACTCCTCGCTGTAACATTTCCAATACCCTTGACATAGAATCAAGCGTATAAGGAAAGTCGTGATCCGTGTAAAGGATATAATCAGAGTTACACGCAGACACGGCTTTACGCAAAGCAAAACCTTTTCCATGATTGACCGAATAACTTAAAATATGGACTTCCGGTATGTTTTGCCGGATATAATTGATAACATTTTCTTCAACACCTCTTGTCGAACCGTCATTTACTAAATACAGATGAATATCAACATGTTTCCACAATGCATTCAGTTCCTTGTATTTCGAGACAACGGTTAACTCCCAACCTTTATCCGGGTTATAAACAGGTAGTATTAAATCTATGTCCGTTTTCATCATTCTATTCTTTTTAATATGCGCTTTTTATCTTTTACAGAAAACAATACCCGACTGATCCTGCCGACAATCAACCCCTCAGGTATTTCCCCGAAAAAGCGACTGTCCACTGAGTTACTGCTATTGTCTCCCATCATATAGTACCAGTTTATGCCTTCTCGCCTTGTTATTCGGATTACCCGCTTTACCAAAAGCATATTCCGGTTTTCAGGACTACGAAAAACAACGATATCATTTTCTTGCGGTTCTCGCCATCCCACCATACGTCCCAAATTCCAATTGTTTTTCAAATCCTTCTCACGCAAAAACGTAATCCAGGTGAAAACATTCAACAAAGGAATATCGGCAAAACGGTCAGGTAACACAGGCCCGTATGAGGCTTTGTCTACCCAAACCCAATCACCGGTACATAGAGTCGGCTCCATACTTTCGGATGGGATGTAGCAAGGTTCACCCAGGAAGAGGCGAATCAACACACAAGTAAATAGACAAAGACATGTATACGTTTTTATCATCTTTGGTACATATTTATTTTTTTACTGAACACTCCCTTTGATTTCCAAAAAGATCGGATCATCCGTATTACAACGGATAGAAATCGTTTCTGAAAAAGAGCCTGCATATTCCTTTACAACTTTAACCGTTACAAGAATCTCTTCATTTGTCAATGCAGTCCGTTGATCGTATGTTGCACGAGTACATCCGCAAGAAGTCTGCATCTCAAATAGGGTCAATGGATTTCGTCCCGTGTTCTTCAGCAGAAATGAGACTTCTTTCTCCATTCCTTTATCGATCTTTCCCAAATCAATTACAGGACGCGCAACTGTTACCTGTGTCTTATTTTCTATAAAAGACAACAATTCACGGTCATCCGTCATATACGCCACATATTTATCACGGATTTCCAAATCAAACATTGGATTTCCGATTTCCAATATATGATTTTCCTTGTCTAACAAAAACGTATGATTTCGGTCTCCTTCCCGAATATTATTCAATCGACTCAACTCTTCACTTCTGTTCAAACAAACTGGGTAATCAAAATTTTCATGTTTCAGGCGAAACCCTACTTTCTTATAATCGCTCAAATTATAAAAAAACATAAACGCCACTTTTCCCCCTGACAACGTATCTATATAAGAAATGAAATCTTTCCATTC
The DNA here is from genome assembly GCF_019041495.1 of Parabacteroides sp. MSK.9.14. Classification (NCBI taxonomy): domain Bacteria; kingdom Pseudomonadati; phylum Bacteroidota; class Bacteroidia; order Bacteroidales; family Tannerellaceae; genus Parabacteroides; species Parabacteroides sp. MSK.9.14. Next base: position 275 of record NZ_JAHPXO010000087.1, on the reverse strand, counting down.
CTGAAGTTTCAATTTACATTCTGTACATCCCGTTGAATCCACATAAACTACTACTTTATATTCAACATTTTCCGGCATCCGATAATCTATCGTGTCTTTCAAAAAACGAGTATATACTATATCCTTCGGAAACAGCATTTCTCTCCCAATATGGTCGTGTACAATACGTTTATTTTGTTTATCATGTTCTTTTCTTCCACATGACATACAAAATAAAAGTAATAGTAACATGCCGACTGTTCTTGTTGCATTCATTCTCTAACTAATAATTCAAC
>NZ_JAHPXO010000086.1:0-2508 GCF_019041495.1 Parabacteroides sp. MSK.9.14 | reverse complement strand
ATGTAATCGTCTCCGCGATGCTACCTTTGCCATTTATGGGGGAGTAAATTTCTTATAGTCTCGTGATCTGTATTGGGATTTATATCAATGAGCTTAGTAAGCAAATCTTTAAAATACTCAAATGAGTTAATGTTGTTGAGCCTGCACGAACAAGCCAGTGAGTAGATCAGTGCAGCCCTTTTAGCCCCCTGATGACTCCCACAGAATAAGGAGTTTCTGCGGCTTAAGCTAATATATCGCATTAGTCTTTCAATCGCATTATTGTCCGGAGCATAGTCTGCACTGCGGATATAATTGCATAAAGCATCATATTCGTTTAACGTATAGTTAATCGCCTTACTTAATTCACTTTTGGGTAAAGTCGACTTTTTGTTTTTTATATTTATCAGTTCCTCTTTTAATTCTTTGAGGATAGGGGGAGCATATTTATTTCTATAGTCCAGTATCTGGCAGGCTGTCCAGTCCGGGGGAATGCGGTGTTCATTTTGGTAAAGGCGATTGATGATTCGTACGATTTTTTCAGCATCCTTGTTTCCTGTTATATTCAGGAACTTGCGTTTGCAATGTTGGAAACAGGATAGGCGGATGGCATCCGGATAGGCCTCTTTTTCTATTATCTTGTAATTTCCTAATCCGTCACTTTGTATAGCTCCCCGGTAGTCTTCCCTGAGATAACCGGTCAGGACCTTTCTGGAACGTGAACCGTTTTCGTAAAAGAAATGTACCAGTTTTAGATGATTAGCCAGTGCTGCCCAAATATATCCTTTGGCTGTGGATTTGCCGGATGAGTTGTTTGTATCACTGGTAAGAACGGTATAATAGCTCTCGTCCATACTCAGATAATTGTCCGAGAGGACAGTCTCTTTGAGAACATCTTCAACCAGGTCAAACAGACCGGCCGCCTTTTTAATCAGTCCATGAGCCGTGGCTTTATTCATCTCAAAGCCATGCTCTGCGAAGAGTTTGATGATACGTTCGACTGGCATGGAGTAGATATAGCGCAACTGCAGGATACCGGCGATGAAGGATGCATCATAATTAGAGTTCAACAAGGGGACAGCTGGCAGACTTCCGGCATAAACTGTGCCTTTACAGGCATAATAGTGCTGGTGATAGATATGCTTGATAAAACGGGGAGGAATAAATTCGTAGCGGATGCAATCTGTCGTACGTATTTTTTTGCCTTCTTCCACTTTGAACTCTGCTGCATCCGGATAGATATCATGATGGCAGGTTTCCAGATTAAAATATTCTTTGCGTCTGGCTCCGTTGTTCCCTCTTTCTTTCAGACTGGGTTTTACTTTGGCTATGATTGTCGTTCCTTTATCGGGGACAGAGACCTGTTCGGATTTCTTGCCCGATACCATCTTTCCCAATATGCGGACTTTACTTTGCTGGCCTTCAAGGGATGCATTCTTTTCCAACAGGGCTTTCTCCAACGAGAGGATGGAACTGTTTAAGGATTTGACTTCCGCAGTCAGGATATTGAGCTGTTCATTCTGATCTGCGATCACTTTCAACAACTCCTCTTCCCGCTGCGCAGCCAATTTCAACTGGTCTTCCAATAAGAGGGCAATCCGCTTGTAATCCATGCCTTAAAGATACGGATAGTTCTTCCGGCGGCAAAATATTTATGCTTTTATTTATAAAGCGGCGCCCTACAAATCAATAGACCGGACTACAAACGAAGGCGTTTCCTGTACTTCACTGTATTCAGAGAGATGCCTGACATGATCATCATGAACGTTTTCCATTCGATCTTATTCCAGTCCTCACGGGGATTAAAACGGGGGAGTTCAAAGGTCCCGTCCTCTAAACGCTTCTGATATAAAATAAATCCGTCTTCCTGCCAGCGCAACAGTTTGATCATGTCCCGTTTTTTACCACAGAACAAATAGACATCTCCGCTGAGTGGGTTTCCTGTCTTTGTATTGCGAACCAGTTCGGATAAAATCTCTATTTCACACCCCATATTGATATAGTAAGGGTAAAGATAATAATGCAGGGATTCGTTCAGACTAAACATTTGGATTGCCTGTTACTTGGGTGTATAATTCAAAAAGCTTCATTAAGGCCGAAGGGGTGGTCTCGCGGATACTAATGGATACACCGTCAGGGAAAGAGAGGATCGCACCTTTGATATATTGGTCCAAAGGAATATTGCGTGAGGATATGCGGGAGTTCTTGATCGGAAAGCTTTGCCCTGACACTTCTATAAGTGAACTTTTCAAGTTACTGTCATTACCGTTTTTTTCCAATAATACTTCCAAACGTAAACTTCCTATGCTTCGATTATGACGATGCATCCATTGCATCACTCCTTTATAACGTACCCCTTGTTTACGGCAAAAGGTTTGAAAACTGTCGTAATGAGGGCGATCTTCATGCAAATGTGCCTTGTAGGCTTCTACTGTACGGGGAAAACGAGTTTCTGCTTTCATCTTTTTTTGATGACAAAGCTAAATACTCTTGTTTGAAGAACAATGGTAGCATCGCGGAGACGCTTAC
>NZ_JAHPXO010000085.1:0-2571 GCF_019041495.1 Parabacteroides sp. MSK.9.14 | reverse complement strand
CAAGTCTTCCTCCTCGCCTCCTTCCGCATCCCCAGCGACTCGATGGAGCCGGAACTGGTCGAAGGGGATTTCGTGGCGGTCTGGAAACCGACGCTCGGCGCACGGCTGTTCGACCTCAACGCGACGCTGCGGCTGGAACAGACCGAGATACACCGCACACCGGGATTTCGGAAAGCCAAGCGGGGTGATGTGCTGGTCTTCAACTTCCCGCATCCCAACGGCTGGGACAAGATCGAGATGCATATCCTGAAATACTACATCAAACGGTGTATCGGATTGCCGGGCGACACGCTTTCCATCCGGAACGGAAGGTTCCGGATAAACGGCACGAACGAACCGCTCGGAAACATGGATTCGCAGGAACGCATCGGGCGGACGTTGCCGGGAGAGTTTCCGGACGGTGTCTATAAGGCATTCCCGTTCGACTCCGTCATCAGTTGGAACATCCGGAATTTCGGACCGCTCTATGTCCCGAAAGCCGGTGACAAGGTCGAAATGAACCGGGAAAATTATCTGTTATACCGCAAGCTGATCGCATGGGAACAAAAAGCGGAAATCAACTATAATGATTCAACCGTTTTCCTGAACGGCGAACCAATACGGGAATACCGCTTCTTGAAAAACTATTATTTCATGGCGGGTGACAAAGGCCTGAACTCGCAGGACTCGCGCTATTGGGGCTTGTTGCCGGAAGAATATATCGTCGGCAAGGCGGCATTTGTCTGGAAATCGGTCGATCCGTACACCGGGCAGTTCCGCTGGGATCGGTTCATGAAGAAAATCGAATAAAAAACGGATAAGCATGGAAATAAAATACACCGGCATGGAACTCAAATTGCATAGGCATGGAATCCGGACTGCACTGGCATCTGTTTTCGGAGCGATGCTGATCGCCACGCCGCTCGTCGGCGACAGCGCATTGGCGAACGGCATTGTGACGGGAAAAGTCTTCTGGTTCCACCTGTCGATGGCGCTGATGGCGATCGGGACGGTTGTGACGGCATGGCTTGGCGGGAGGAAAAGCATCCCGTTTGCATTGCCGGACGGATTGTTGCTCCTCTTTGCCGGGATCACGCTCGCGACATACGACCGGCAGCTCGATCCCGAACCCGAAAAACTGCTTTTCGGCGGGCAGTTGGTCGTGTTGTGGTTTCTGTTGCGCTATTTTCTTACAGAGGCTCCTTGCCTGAAGTTCTTTTTCTTATTTGTGCTGATGCTCACCGGACTGGTCGAAGCCGTCTGGGGAATGCAGCAATTGCATGGCTATGCCTATTCCAACCATTCGCTTTTCCGGCTGACGGGTTCTTTCTTTAATCCGGGGCCTTACTGCGGGTACTTAGCGGTCGTGCTGCCGGTTTGCCTGTGGACGGCGTTGCGGTTTCAAAAGGGGATGCATTATTTCGGCTGGGTATGCGCCGGAGCTATCCTGATTGTCCTGCCTGCCGGAATGAGTCGGTCGGCGTGGATGGCGGCGGTCGTGGCTTGCGGATGGGTGTACTGGACGGAACGGATCGGATGGGAGAAGACGAAAGCTGTATGTCGAAGGTATAAGAATACTACAATTCCTTTTATTGCAATTGTGGCGATATTGGTGGGATGTACCATTGCCGGGGTTTACGGGATGAAACAAGATTCGGCGGACGGGCGATTGCTGATGTGGAAAGTGACGGGGAAAGCGATTGCCGGACAGCCGCTTGCAGGAACGGGGTTAGGCGGATTCCCGGCGGCATACGCGGAGGCGCAAGGCGGGTATTTCGCAACAGGGAACGCAACAGACCGGGAGAAACGGGTGGCGGGATGTCCCGAATATGCGTTCAACGAATACCTGCAGATCGGGCTGGAACAGGGGGTCGGAGGGTTGATCGTGTTCGTGGCATGGCTGGGGAGCATGGCGTACTATGGAATCCGGAACAGGCAGCAGGGAGCGGCCGGTGGCGTGTTGGCGTTAGCGGTGTTCGCGGTGTCGTCCTATCCGTTGCAGTTGCCGTCGTTTTGGGTGGCGTTGGTGTTTTTGGGGGCGATATGCGTGACGGAAGATGGGACGCGGACAAGATCATCTGCCCTATCCGTATCACCGGTGTGCCATATTACGATGATAAGTCTGTTGTCGCTTGCCTCCGTCTGTCTGTTCATCTTGCAGAAAGGGCAATATGAGGCATATAAACGATGGGGACGGATGCAGATGATCTACAACAACAAGCCGTATGAATCGGTTGCGGAAGATTATCACGGTTTGCATGACAAGCTGAAGCATAAACCTGAATTCTTGTTCGAAGAGGCGCAATGCCTCAGCAAGACGGGACAACACGCCGAAGCGATACGGGTATTGGAACGGGCGAAGCGGCTGAGCGGAGACCCGATGATCCGGTACATGATCGCCAAAAACCGGCAGATGCTCGGAGATTACCGGGAGGCGGAAGAAGAATTGCTTCAGGCTATCGGGATACTGCCGGAGAGATTGTATCCATATTATTTGTTAGCCAAGCTATATGCAGAGCCGGAGTTCTACCAGGTGGATAAATTGCGGGCTGCCGCCAGTGTCGTGCTGGCCAAAAAGCCGAAGGTGGAAAC
>NZ_JAHPXO010000084.1:0-2599 GCF_019041495.1 Parabacteroides sp. MSK.9.14 | reverse complement strand
TCAGACGCTTCATCTCATGCGCGGCGATGCACATTATCAGCGTCTTACCGGTTCCAATGGCTAAGCACAATGCGCCTTTCTTCCCTTTATGGAAGCAGGTTTCAATGTACTCGCCGCCGAACCGTACGTACTCGTCTCCAAGTATACGGCTCTCCGTGGTTATTGTCAGTCTATTTATTTCCATGAATTTTGTTATAACATTTCTCGCAAACTGCGATTGTTTTTCTTTGTCGGGCAATCATGAGTTTCTCCCATGCTTCTTTGCCTTTCAAATCTTTGAGCTTGCGGACGTGTATCATTTTCAGATTGTCCTCAGCTCCACAATATTCACATTTATGGGCTTTCAAGCGAGCCATAAGGCTTGTACTCTCCATTCCATAGTAATTGGGCATAATGTGTGCATTGTCAATGCGCGCTTCCTTGTTCAACCTAAATCCACCATGATATAAGGTACGTTCCAACCATTCACCTTTTTTGTTTTGGTATCTTACCGTGAAAATCTTGTCCTTACAATACTTGTTGACAATCTTTCTTACGGTAGATTCGTACTTTGACGAGAATGTCTTGTACATACTCTCTTTCATGATTCCATAGAAACTGTTGAGAATGTTGACATTGTTAGCAATACAATAGTAGTTGTAGATACCTCTGATTTCTGAATTGTAACGGTTCAGAATTTCAAGGTCGTCATTACTACGAAGATAGGGACGAGAAGTTGACTCCCATACTTCCTTGCCATCTTTGATTACAATGCGCATGGCATCGTAGTCCAGCAGTTTCTTTCTCATTGCCTCAAATGGCAACAATAAGACGACCTTATGGTCAAGGGAGCGAATCGGAATCCCTCTGTAATCCTTTTTCGTTTTGTTTGTACTGCGGACAGTGACTTCAAATCCAAGAAATTTTGCTGTATCATGAGCATTTGTGATAAGTGTCTTCTCGTCTGAAAGTTGAAGTTTCAGCTGTTCCTGCAAGAAGTTTTTAATATCTTCTTTTGCATTTTGGCAGTCAGCCTTGCTTCCAATAACACAAATCAGAAAATCGTCTGCATACCGTACGTATTTCATCCTCTTGAAGTTTTCATCCATGTCAAGAGTTGCAGGAAGTCGTTGCATTTCACGATGCAGGGATGCTATCTCTGAACGTAAAACACCTTTCTTCTGCTCGTCCTGTTCATTCTTCAGTTTCTTTACTCGTTTGTCTTTACGATTGGCAACCCTCTTGTATTCAGGGTTGCGTTGCCGTGCTTTACCCTTGTTAAATGTCTCGATATATCTCAACATGAATTTGTCGAGCTTGTCCAAATAGACATTCGCCAAGATAGGACTGATGATACCGCCTTGTGGAGTGCCGATATAGGAGTTTTTGTATTCCCACTGTTCCAAGTAACCCGCTTTCAAGAATTTTCGTATCAGTCGCAAAAACCTCTCATCGTGGATGCGTTCACTAAGAATGCTTATGAGAACATCATGGTTGATGTTGTCAAAGAATCCCTTGATGTCACCCTCTATGAACCATCTTGTTCCCGAACCTCCCTTTTGCAAGGAAGCCATAGCAGTATGACACCCTCTGTGTGGTCTAAAACCATGCGAGCAATCCTCAAAGTGTCCCTCGTAAATTGCTTCGAGTATCATTCTTACTACTTCTTGAACGAGCTTGTCCTTGAAAGAAGGGATACCCAACGGACGAAGTTTTCCATTCTTTTTGGGTATGTATATTCTTCTTGCAGGACAAGGACGATAGCTTTCATCCTTTAGTTGTTCTATGAGGTCACGGATGCGCTTTATGCTTGTTCCGTCTATTGTCTGTCCGTCAGTTCCTTTTGTGCAGTTGCCTGGATTTCGGGACAACCGCTGATAGGCTTCTGCAAACAGATTCTCATTGAACAACAGTCTGTAAAGTCTTTCAAACTTGTAGCTTAGGTCTTGGCTATGCCCAGCCAGACTGTTTAATACATTTTCTGAATTTCTCATAATGTCTCACACATCATTCTTTTAACATATTAAAAATAACACACTGTCTCCCTTCGCCATGTACAAGGCTTTCCCTTGCTCGGACTACTACGGAGACTCTGTTACCTTGCCGAATTTTCAAAGAACCCACTTCCTATAGCCATTTGTTGGCACTTCGGTTTAGGTAATCCCCATTTAAGCAATACTGTAACTATTGGCTTGATGAATTGTCGGATGCGATTTTCGTCCTTTTCCGCTTATTGCGGCTGACCTGCAATCGGTTTTCTGCTCTCGCACTCGAAGTCGGAAAGTGGAAGTATTGCAGACAGACCTTTATAACTATCTTAGGTCTGTGTTTACCAACTAACGTCTTGGACTGTCGTTCAAACAGTATAGTCTTCATCCTCGTATTCATCGTTTCATCTTGACATTCAGTAGCGGCATGATAGTTAGCCGACTTATGCCGTTTCCAACATGCTACACTCCCCACCGCTTTTCAGCTAAGTGGATAAGTTGGCTGATGACCAGCGTAGAAAACCCTTGCTGGGTAGGTTGCCAAACCTACATTTACAGTATGCCCTTATGGGCGCAGCACCTCGTGGTCGCAAATTCCGCCGCCGTTCTGTTTCAACATCCAGACGCAATCC
>NZ_JAHPXO010000083.1:0-2643 GCF_019041495.1 Parabacteroides sp. MSK.9.14 | reverse complement strand
GCTCTGGCGTGCCCGTGATGCCAAACGGCAGGAAATCTACGACAAAGACATCCATCATTATTATATTGATGAACAGGACGCATATGTCTCGAACACCCTGCAAGTGAAGGATAAGTGTGGCCGGCAGGAAGAAGTCGAAGTAGGCGGTCATCTGTACGCCTCGAATATCTTAACGGTTGCTCTTGACGAAATAGCTGACTATTCGGAGCAATGCGGCAAGGTGACAGACGGCTTGCTATCCCGTATCGATGCCGCCCAAACAGCCGAGGAGGTCGAAGCTATCGTGGTGGAAGGCTATCCTGAAATGATCCATACAACAACGGCAGCCTTGCAAACTAAAGCAGATAAGGCAATCGCTAAATCCCCGGAAGCGCAGGCAGTGACCTTTGCCCGTGCGATGATGAACAGCGTGTCTCTCACAGCCAGCCAAGCGTTGGAGATGCAGGTCTTATTCCCCATTTGGGGTGAGAAAGATGCAGAGTTTGGCAAGGAAGTTGAAATAGGCTTCCGGCTTCGAGTAGTGGAAGGAGAAAGCGACACTTTGTTTGAAGTAATACAAAAGCACAAGCTGCAAGCCGATTGGAAACCGGGCATAGAAACTGCTTCACTGTATAAGATCGTTGAAGCTGAGCACGCAGGCACGCTTGATGATCCTATTCCATACGTGCAGGGTATGGCATTCGAGAAAGACAAATATTATGAACAATACGGTGTGATCTATCTCTGCATTCTGACAACCGTTACAGGTTATCCGAACGACTTGAAAGACTTGCCCACAATTGTACAGGAGGTAAAGCAATGAAACAGGTTATGTTATTAAAAGTTAAACGGGGGGGGGTAAAATGCTCTCTAAATAAAGAAGTTACGACCTCTTATCGTAAGAAAGGAGGGCGTAGATGAGACGGTCGATGATGGGACGGAAGAAGTTGCAGTTGTTCACCAAGAGGTTCTATCCTGCCGGGAATTATACCTGGATCGTACCTAAAGGATGTAGGGAGGTTGATGTGTTTCTTGTCGGAGGAGGGGGTGCAGGACATAATGGAAGCGGTGGAGGTGGCGGCTATACTAAAACCTTCAAAAAAGATACATCCGGATGGAGAGACGGTGATGCTATCTCTGTTGCACCGGGTCAGTCAATTCCGATAACAGTTGGGAAAGGAGGAATTGGAGGGTATTCTGAAGTTGCCCCCAACGGTGGATACTCTCAATTCTTAAATTCAAGTTATAGAGCTAATGGCGGAAATGGTGCGGGTAATGGTTATCCAGGCGGAAGTGATGCCGGAGCATATACTGGTGGCAACGGCGGAAGTGGCGGAGCAGGAGATGATTCAGATACGGCTAAAGCGGGTTCTGATGGATCTAACGGAATCGGCAGCCGCAATGAAAATGGCTCTCTCTATCCAGCTGGTTCCCTATATGGCGGAGGAAAGGGTCAAAGGCATACAACCCGCGATTTTGGCGAACCTACTGGGAAACGAAATGCCGGAGGTGGTGGTTCAGACAGAAATATAAATGGGGGCATGGGTGGAGAATCCGATTACGACAAAGGATGCGGAACTGGAAATGGCAATAGAAAAAGTGGCGGTTACGGTGGTGGCGGTTGTGGTACTTACGGTAACGGCGGTGATGGCACTGTCCTGATCCGCTATTGGGCTTACGAAGAATGATCTGCCGTTGAAAAAGATGAAACAAGATATTAACGACTAAAAAATAGGAGATAAAGTCATGAGAAATAATTGTTTACAAATGTTAATGGGGGGGGTAAACACCTCTTAACTCAAGTATCTGACCGACTTTCGGCGGAAAGGAGGTTGGTATGATAAGATCGATGATGGGACGGAAGAAAGTAGACAAGAATACTTTGCTGTTGCTACATTTTGATGGATCATTGAAAGATGAAGCCTCAGGCAAGCCTTATGTTGGTAGTAATATGTCCTATGTAGTGGGAAAATTCAAGAATTGCGTTTCGTTTTCAGGAAACGGGTATGTAAAGATAAGTGGAACGAATGCCATAAACGAGTCCCTATATCCAAACTATACCGTCGATTTTTGGATTAAACTGAAAAGTGGTGTGAGAAACGGTATAATGTCAAAAGGCAATGGTGGTGGAAATTATAGCTTTGATATAATGGAGGAATCTGACGGACGCATTTTCTTTGGATTGCAGTATGGTGGAACCCGAGGGGATGCAATATGCTATTTTACGATGCCACGGGATCAGTGGGTTCATCTTGCGATCGTCAGGTCACAATCTCGATATTGGAAAGTGTATGTAAATGGAGTGTATGCGTCTGGTTTCACATCAACGATGGTTTCAGGGTACTATAGTTCTTTAATGATCGGAAAATATCGAGATTATGGATTGTATCTGAACGGTATGATTGACGAGTTTCGCATCAGTAATATTGCCCGTTGGACATCAAACTTCACTCCGCCTGCAAGGCCGTATTAATAAATTAGTGACACTGTCTTTGGGCTGTCACAGCAGAAAGACAGCAAATGTATATTCAGAAAAAATTATTGATAATCGCCAACCCCAGGTTGGGTATTTTCTTTTAAAACAAATGGAGATATAAAATGTTCGGTGGCGAAAGAATAATAAAACAGCCTCCAGGCTATCACAGATTGGAGGCTGTAAAAAAA
>NZ_JAHPXO010000082.1:0-2918 GCF_019041495.1 Parabacteroides sp. MSK.9.14 | reverse complement strand
AAGACGATTCACCGGAATAGCGGTTATCCGAGAATAGTCCTCCAGACTCCATCCTGAGTCCTCCGATGTAGGCATCCCCATTTTGATAAACTTTAAACGGGGCATTTGCAGGTGTTGCATTTCCAGCCCAGATTCGAACAGAGTTTCCGGCTGTTCCACCTCCGGAGAGTCCGGCAAGTTTTTCTCCATTTGAATTTGCAATATAGATACTTCCTCTACTTTCCACATTTCCGTTGCTTTCTACCCGGAATGTCGGATCAGTGGGTGGTTGTCCTTTCGCCCCGGCTGTTCCTCCCGACCAAATACGGATGGAACCGGAAGCAGCCATTCCACCTGTGCTTCCGAAAGCGATCGCACCGGTAGTTATGAGTCCGCCGTTGATCTCCGTTATCGTATTGTCATACTTTGAGGCAAGCACCCATTTAGAACCGCTATATCTATAGATATTCTCCCCATCCACCCATAAGTCATTTGTCCGCATCCCCGATGCTGGAGCCGTCGTTTGATAAAATACCCTTGCCTTGTTATTTGCAGTCAATTGGGCGTTGTTAGCTGCATTTGACGCATTCTCTGCATCCGTCAGGGCATCATTTATCCCATCATACAACGGTTGAAGGTTAGGACGGTCGGAAATGTTATTATAACCGGATGTTCCGGATTTGAATACCATCTTCCCGCCAAACTCTCCGATCCCCAGGTTGAAATAGCACTTTCCATCTGTCGATACTATGCGATCCACCGTGATTCGGCCGGGCAATATCTCCGTGAAGCCGTAGCAGGTCACAAACGACCGTACACCGTCGGCTTGACTACCTAATAAACCGACCAGAAAGTAATAATCGCTGCCTTCGTCCATGTCGTGCGGTTCTTCGGACAAGATAAACTCGCCGGCCTCAGAAGACTTGCCACATTTGGCGTACAGGTAGAGCTTCCCGAAGTCGCCCAGCGGCGGACTGGTGTAGGCAGGTAGATCCCAGAACTTATATTCAGAAACGGCATGGCTGCCTTTTATTTCCGAGATGCCGATCGTCATGTGCTGAAGGATCGCTTTCGGGGCGGTGAACAGTTCGGTCGCATCGTCATAGACAAAGTCCGGATCGACTTTCCGGGGATTGGTCTTGCTGTCCACGAAGCGGAATTGCAGGTTTTCATGTCCGACCAAAAGGGACATGGTGCGCACCCAGACAGGATCGATCCCCTTGGTGTAATCTTTAAACGCCTTTCCCAACATCTCCTGTGCTTCAATCGCATCACGTAAACGACGCTTGGTGTAGTGCATCGCATCGCTGTGGCGGTCGTTATTGATCACCTCGTTGCTTTCGATCTTCGACAGATCCGAGGAGACAAAGCCACCGACCGGCACATTGCTTAGTTCCAGTCCGGGGCTGTAGGGCCTATTTATATAGTCCTTTACAGCCGTGATGCGGATACGCACTCCCTCGGGCTGAAACTGCGGGTCGTCAAACAGGATGTAACCACCTGGCACCAACCGTCCACCCACCTCCAGCCACTGCGATTTCGCCCAAATGCCGTCCAGCTCACCGGTAAAGGCAAAAGATTCCTCTTCCTTGTTGTACAGGCTTCGGGCTGCATCACGAAACATATCCCATGACGCACCCGTCTGTGTGGTATCGTTGCAGACGTATGCCTGCGGCAGCGAAATGTTGAAGACCGCGTATGTATCACCTACAGCCGGACAGCGGTTCGGGTTCGGTATCGTGCCCCCTTCTTTCTCGACAGGCACCAACTTAAACCGTCGGGCTGCATGGTCGTAACCGGTCAAAGCGTCAGATGTCTGCTCGAGGTCAAATTCTTCTCCAGTCATCACACCCGACTGGAAGATAATCGTTGCAGTTTCGCCCGGTATTCGGCATTTGGAATAGTCCAAATCTTCCGGAATCGTGTTATCGATGATATCATAGAGATGCTTTTCGGCATCCACCACAACCACCTCGGACACCGTGCCCACCCGTGAGGGGTAGATGTGCGAACAGTCCAAGCTGTCCTCATTGTTATTGGCCAAAGCCCGGTCGGCTCGTGTAATGAACATGCCATCCTTGTCGGTTTTATAGCGTCTGCCTTCGTATTCCAATTCCTGGGATTTTGGCAGCAGCAGACAGGAAGCTCCATAGGCGGTGCGGTCGATGTTGCGCTCGCCACCCTGCACATAGAGGATGGAGGTGGGTGGTTTTTCGCCCTGCAGCTTACGCCCGACACCGGTTTTGAAGCCATTCCCACGGCCGTAGGAAAGAGGCAGAGGATCGTCCTTGAACTTCTCTACCTTGCCGAAATTGATAGTCTTGCTGACGATTTCGAATTCTGTTCCCCACTCATCCGCAAAGCGGTTAAGCGCATCCAAACAAAACTCATGGCTAAAGGCCAAGGTCTTTTCCGGTGCATCGATACAGGTCCCAATAGACCATCCACCAACTCCCGATTGGTTCATATTATCAATCAAAAGCTCCAGAAAGAAGCGGGGTTTTCCGGTAAGTTGGAATTTCAGCTTTCGGGGAATGGCTGACAGGTGCTTGTATTTGATGGTATCCAGCAGTTCCCAATAGCCGCCAAAGGTGGCACTGTATTCGAGATTGCGAGTGCCATGCTTTGTCAGATCCTCCGGTCTCCAGAGCGTATATCGCTGACCTTGATAGTCAACATAGCTGTAGACAGGTATTTCTACATGTTCTGTCAACGAGAACACAAGATTGACCTTGTCGCCCTGCCGGATGGCCCGATAGCGATAACTGGTATCATCGACCGGTATATCGAGAAGTATTTTCCCTGTCTTTTCAAAAATGATCATAGCTCATTTAATTAATTGATTAACTTTGTCTCCGGAGACCCTCGGTCCCCTAATTTTCTTTTTTTTTACAGCCTCCAATCTGTGATAGCCTGGAGGCTGTTTTATTATTCTTTCG
>NZ_JAHPXO010000081.1:0-3380 GCF_019041495.1 Parabacteroides sp. MSK.9.14 | reverse complement strand
ATAGCCTGATGAAAGATAAGGTGGAAGAGCCGGAGAAAGAAGAAGATATATCCGAAAATACCCTGAAAGGCGCGTATGCCAAAGCCTCTCAAGAAAGCATAAACTTGTTGGCCGGTCAGACCGGGGCCGTCCGTGTCCTGTTGGAAGACATCCGCGGCAGTATGCAACCGATCCGGGAACAAATGAAGCTGATCTATGATATGCAATCCAGAGGTTGGGAAGATGTGAAGGCCATCCGCGAACTATCAGATAAAGTGGAAAAGAATACCGATCGGATCGCCGAGAATACGAGAGAGATCAAAGAGGTTGCCGGTAAGATATCGGAAAACACTAGAGGCACGGTTGATGCCTTGGAAGGTACTATTAACGTAAAAGTAAAAATGTAGCATTATGGATAAAGAGTTTTTTGAGATAGCAAACCGGTTAGGTGCCTGCCGGTTGTTGCATGGCACGGAAAACAAAGAAGAGCTTATGCGCCTTCTGCTGACACCGCAGGGTACGGAGTTCTGCACGAAGAATAATTTCCCGTCTATGGAACAATTACGAGAGTTCCGGGGCAAGAAGGCCGAAAGCATGGGAATCTATATCGAGACGGACGTGAAACTGACGAATCCGGTGAAGGTATTCTTGGCCGGTTCCAAGGCAATCCTTCATTTTGATACGATCGGCCGCTACAACGTGATCCTGATGCACGGGGCGGAAGCCGAGATCCATGCGAGTAACTATGCCGTGGTGTTCGTAAAGAACGCTGGCGGTAAGGTAATAACTCATAAAGACCATACAACACGTGTATTATGACAATAGACGGAAAAGACGTATATACTGAATGGGGATGTAAATTATTGGAAGGTTCTTTTGATGATCTTCTGAAATACCCCAAACGTAAGGCAGTCAAATATAACAACTGGGCGGAAGCCGACGGAATCGATCCCGATCTGTCGGTTGTGGAGTTCGAACCTAAGACCGTCAAGTTGAAATTCCTCATGAAGGCAGAAACGCTTGAGCAGTTCTGGTCTGGGTATAGAAAGTTTGTTGCTGATCTGTCCGCACCGGGCTATCGGGAATTCAATCTTATTGCCGGTATGACCAACCGCTTACGCTTCAATGTCGGCTCTTCTCACGAACAGCCTGTGCCATTTAATGCAGGGGAGAACGTATCTGTGTTTGAACTTTCTTTTGTCGAGGACAATCATGCCATTTATCCGGCAACTCCGGCCGGCGGTATCGGGCTTCGCGGGCAGTATGCGATTAATGGGATAGACTTTGCAGACTTCGGTATAGGATCGGACGATAACCAGGAGGACATCTTGAAATATCCTGCGGTTAAGGCGCCGTTCACCGATGGCCGTACGGTAGACCTTTCGACAATCAAAACCCTGCATCGGGAAATAAAACTGTCCCTTTGGATGTTGGCCGGCAGTGTGGAAGAGTTTCTGAATAACTATCGGGCATTCTTTAGCCAGATATCCGGTGTAGGAAATCAGGAATTATATATTAAGACGTTGGATGGTATCATTCAGGTGTACTATACGGATTGCCCGTCCTTTTCTGTGGAAGTCTGGCAGGAGAACCGGATAGGGGCAAGATTCACTATTTCTGTTGTTGCTCCCGTAGTGAGTTGGATAGATGCCGGCGGTGATGTTCGTTACCGTGTGCTGAAAGATCCGGATTTGGGGTTATTGGCAGATGAGCAAGGTAGAATAATAGTTTTCAATTAATATGGCAGAAGAATTTGAAATAATCAGGGCTAATTTGCTTCCGGCAGCTGGAACAATAACCGATAATGATATGATCCTGATCATTCAGGGTGGGAGACCTAAGCGTGCTTTGCCCTCTGCAATGAAAGGTAAACAGGGCGATCCCGGCCTTAGTGCGTTTTTAGGGATAAACGATAAATACATCCTTTGGAAACAAGGAGCTAATGGTGCTTGGCAGAATCTGTTGGAAATTGAGAAAATTCGTGGGCCGAAAGGAGAGAAGCCGGTTTTTCGAAAGTTGAACGGTACACTTCAAATGAAATACGAAGGTGAGCCGGATAGTGCATACGTGGATATTTTCGACCGTGAAGAATTGAAAATGAAGTTTTCCGATCTGACACCAGCAGAAGTGGATCAATTGAAACTGCATTTTTCTGATCTGACAGAGACTGATAAGGCCGAACTTATGAAGCCGGCAACGGATGCGGCAAAAGAGGTTCGTGAACAGATGTCCCAAATTAAGGAGGAAGCTAATACTGCTATATCGAATGTAAACACCGCAAAAGTGAGCGCAGAGGCGGCAACCAAGGCTGCAAATGATGCCGCAGCTTTAGCAAATGCCGCAGCTGGTCAAGCAACTCAATCTGCCGGAGATGCTGATGCAGCGACCAAATTGGCTGTTGCTGCCGCTGCATTGGCGGAGGAAAAAGCCGGTATAGCCAATACCGCAGCCGAGAATGCCGATACCGCAGCAGCTTCAGCCAATATGGCAAAGGAAGAAGCAGATAAAGCAACTGTTGAAGCCAATATAGCCGCAGGAAAGGCCAATGATGCCGCAGGAAAAGCTGACACGGCAACATTAAATGCCAATACCGCAACAGATAAAGCGAATGAAGCAGCATCCTCGGCTACAACTGCCGCCGAAAATGCTAATGCGGCTGTAGAGCGTGCGGATGATACCATAGCTTCTGCCGAGACTGCTACAAAATCGGCGACGGATGCAGCTTTAGCCGCAAACACGGCAAAAGAAAATGCAGACAAGGCGGCAAATACAGCCAAAGCTGCCGCTACTCTGGCCAATGAAAAGGCAGGACTGGCGGATACGGCAGCTTTGGCTGCTAATACGGCAAAGGAAGATGCCATAGTCGCAACCGGCAAGGCCAACACAGCCGCCGACCGCGCCAATCGTGCAGCCGAAGCCGCCGAAGGAGTCATCAGTGGACTGCAACCCGACTGGAACGTTATCGATCCTGTCAATAAGAACTACATCAAGAACAAACCGGAGATCCCGACGTTAGAGGCTATCCCGGACGAAAATACATTGAGCTATGTCAATACCGACGGTACAACCATCAATTTTCGTATCGGCGATGAAGTACGTGTAGCGGAAGAAGGAGAATATGTGTTCTACCGGCTTTATGATCTTGCCGGGGGAAAAGCTTCGTGGAAGGAATCCGGCAGCGGTACAGCCTTGCCCGGTAATGTTTATCTGACAGGAGCCAATTATTACAATGAATCAGTACGAACGATAAAACAAGGATATTTGAGCAATGAGTAAGAAAGGTGCATTTATTTATCAACAGATCGAACAGACGACCGCCGAATGGGCCGATAACGTAACCGTCTATCCTGCATCAGTCTGGTTATTTGAACGTTTGGAAAACGGTAAATTCAACATGAAGC
>NZ_JAHPXO010000080.1:0-3971 GCF_019041495.1 Parabacteroides sp. MSK.9.14 | reverse complement strand
TAATAAACGGGCTGCATAACAAAAAAAGAAGGCTGCCTTTTCAGACACCTTCTTTCAAATTATATCATATGGATTCTTCCTGGACGGATTAGGGGGGAAGGGTTGTCACAATTATATGTTTTCCACCGTTCAAAACGGTAAGATTGCGCAAAGTCGTTCCAGATATTCCGCATCCGTCTTGTCGAACTCGTTCAGCTTGTCGCTGTCAATGTCCAGTACGGCAACCACTTTTCCATCTCTGACTATCGGTACGACGATTTCCGACCGTGAATCCGAGCTACAGGCAATATGTCCCGGAAATTGCTCTACGTCCGGGACAATGATTGTTTGTGCATCCTTCCAGGCTGTTCCGCATACACCTTTCCCGTACCGGATGCGCGTGCAGGCAAGAGGCCCCTGGAACGGGGCAAGCACGAGCATCTCTTCTTTTACCACATAAAAGCCTACCCAGAAGAAATCGAATGTTTGTTTCAGGGCAGCGGCGACATTCGCCATATTGGCGACGACGTCCGTCTCTCCCGCTGTCAGCGATTGCAATTGAGGAAGCAGCGTCTCATATAGTTCCCGCTTGTTCTCACCGTTGATTATTAAATTTTCTGCCATTTTTTATACTTTATAAGAAAACAAAAGTAACCTTTTTTTCGGATTCTGCGTATCTTTGTGACATGAGTAAACAAAATTCTCCTTTAGTGCTTGGAACCGAGCGCATCAGCAAGTTGTTGACACAGTATGCCATACCGGCCATTATCGCCATGACCGCTTCTTCGCTCTACAATATGGCAGACAGTATATTTATCGGACACGGGGTAGGACCGTTGGCGATCTCCGGCTTGGCCTTGACTTTTCCATTGATGAACCTTGCGGCTGCTTTCGGTTCTCTGGTTGGGGTGGGGGCTTCAACGCTGGTGTCCGTGAAGTTGGGACAGAAAGATTATGAAGGGGCGAACAAGGTGCTCGGAAACGTACTGGTGCTGAACGTAGTTTTGGGACTCGCATTTACGTTGGTCTTTATGTTGTTGCTCGATCCGATCCTCTATTTCTTCGGGGCGAGCGAGAACACGATTTTGTATGCCCGCGATTATATGAATGTGATCCTGATAGGAAATGTGATTACTCATATGTATCTAGGACTGAATGCGGTGTTGCGTTCTTCCGGTTTCCCTAAATTAGCGATGTATGCGACGTTGGCGTCGGTGGTGATCAACTGTGTACTGAATCCGCTTTTTATCTTCGGTTTCGGTTGGGGGATCAAGGGATCGGCATGGGCTACCGTCATCTCTCAGGTCATTTCGCTGACCGGACAGTTGATTCATTTTTCCCGTCCGAAGGAGTTGTTGCATTTCAAGAAAGGCATTTACCGGCTGAAAAGCGAAATCGTGAAGGGGATTCTTTATATCGGAATGTCACCTTTCCTGATGAATCTTTGTGCCTGTCTGATCGTAATACTGATTAACCGGGGACTGAAAGAGCATGGCGGCGATATGGCGATCGGCGCATACGGGATCGTGAACCGGGTGGTATTCCTCTTTATTATGATCATCATGGGGTTCAACCAGGGGATGCAGCCGATTGCCGGTTATAACTTCGGTGCCCGCCAATATTCGCGTGTGACGGAAGTGACGAAGTTGACGATGAAGTGGGCGATAGGGGTGGCGACAACAGGGTTTTTGCTCTGTCAGTTGTTCCCGTCGGTGATCGTCCGCATGTTTACGACCGATCCGGAGCTGATCGAGGCGGCGGTGTACGGTTTGCATATCGTCTTTGCGGTCTTTCCGATTGTCGGTTTCCAGATGGTGGCGACAAACTTTTTCCTTTCCATCGGGATGTCTAAGAAGGCGATCTTTCTTTCGCTCACCCGGCAGATGCTGTTCCTCGTTCCCTGCTTGTTGATTCTTCCCCGATGGTTCGGAACACTTGGCGTATGGATCAGCATCCCGATCGCCGACACGACAGCTACGATTGTTACGGCTCTCGTCTTGATAAACCAGTTCAGGAAGTTTCATTCTAAATAAATTTTATTTACCTTTGTCTTGATACCAAAAACATAGATAGACATGGATAATAAAATCATATTGACCATCGGCCGGCAGTTTGGCAGCGGTGGTCGCGAGGTAGGACAGAAGCTGGCAAAAGAGCTGGGCATCGGCTATTATGACAAGGAACTGATGGCGCTTGCCGCGAAGGAAAGCGGACTGAGCGAGGAGTTTTTCGAGAAAGCGGACGAGAAGGCTTCCAGTGGTTTGGCGTATGCTTTTACGATGGGCTATTCGTATATGGGGTTGTTCCCGCCGTATGCCGATGTACTGTCTAACGACCGTTTGTTCCTGTATCAGAGCGATACGATCCGTAACCTGGCGGAAAAAGGTTCTTGTGTGATTGTCGGACGATGTGCCGACTATATCCTTCGTGACAATCCTGACTGCCTGAGTTTCTTTATTCATAACAACAAGGAAAACCGTATTCAACGGATCATCGAAAGCCAGAACCTGACGGTCGAACAGGCGGAGGAATTGATGCTGAAGACCGACAAGTCGCGTGCTGCTTATTATAACTATTATACGAATAAGGAATGGGGCGTTGCATCCACCTACAACTTTTCGATAGATGTCTCTGTGTTGGGGATAGACGAGACGGTTGCGTTCATGAAGAATTTTGTGGAACGGAAAATGGACAAGCGTCCGCCGCATTTCGGATAATTATTATATCTTTGCCTTCGACTTATCATAGGGGTGCCTTACTATACAGGCTGAGATTATACCCATTGAACCTGCCGGATAACGCCGTGAAGGGAAAAGGTAGAATTACTAAATAAAGGGAAGCGTTACCTCTATGTGCTTCCCGATGTTTAAACTCTAATTATTATTTTGTAATGGAACAGATTGTTTCAACAGGAATTATCGACTCTTACTTTGCGAAGTTAAAGAGCAATTTGTCTATTGATGTCGCTATTGTCGGTGGTGGTCCTTCTGGTATCGTAGCCGCTTATTATCTGGCTAAGGCCGGAAAGAAGGTGGCTTTGTTCGACCGTAAGCTGGCCCCCGGTGGAGGTATGTGGGGGGGCGCCATGATGTTCAACGATATCGTGGTTCAGGAAGAGGCTATGCCGATCGTGCGTGAGTTGGGTGTAAGTTATAAGGATGCCGGAAACGGTACTTATATCATGGATTCCGTACACACGACCTCGGCTTTGATCTATGGTGCGACGAAAGCCGGTGCGACTATTTTCAACTGCTATTCCGTAGAAGATGTAGTGTTCCATAACGATGCCGTAGCCGGAGTGGTGGTAAACTGGGCTCCGGTTATCCGCGAAGGTATGCATGTGGACCCGCTGACAATCATGTCCAAGGCTGTCCTGGAAGGAACCGGCCACGACTGTGAAATCGCACGCGTGGTTGCTCGCAAGAACGATATCAAGCTGAATACTCCGACTGGGGGCGTGATCGGCGAACGTTCGCTGAATGTCGAGCTGGGTGAGTCTACAACCGTAGAAAATACGAAGGAAATCTATCCGGGACTGTTCGTCTCTGGTATGGCTGCCAATGGGGTGAGTGGTAGTTTCCGCATGGGGCCGATCTTTGGCGGTATGCTGATGAGCGGAAAGAAGGCGGCCGAACTTATTTGTGCTAAGCTGGACAAATAAAGGCTTATTTCCTAATAACAAGGAGATGTCAAAACACATCTTCATCACGATTTTTTAGGCATGGATTATATGGGTTTATATCCATGCCTGATTTATGTCATTTCGTAAGTAAGTTTTCACTTGGCATACCTTTCTTCTCTATCGGGAGAAATCATAGAAACTGTTTTCATCTATCACTCTATCACTGACGAGCCTGTAGTTATTGATATTTAAACGTTAGAGGTAGTGATAGATGACATTTCCCTCTATCACTACTCTATCACTACTCTGTCACTGTGTCTCGTCCTGATTTTGGTTGACTGTGTATTAAAAAAATCCTGTTATAGGTTGT
>NZ_JAHPXO010000079.1:0-4370 GCF_019041495.1 Parabacteroides sp. MSK.9.14 | reverse complement strand
CGAAAGAATAATAAAACAGCCTCCAGGCTATCACAGATTGGAGGCTGTAAAAAAAGAAAATTAGGGGACCTACGGTCTCCGGAAACAAAGTTAAACAATAAAGTTTGAAAATCATGTTATTATTAATTATTTCTTTTTTGGTTATCGCAGTTTATACGGCAGCAGTTTGTATAAAGGCAAAAGGTGTACCGTACTCAATTAGTGCGACGTATTATACTCTTGATCATAAATTGATCTTTGGAGCAAGCATGGCACTGACGGCTATGTTCCTATTCCCGGTCATTTGGGAAATGAGTACAACCTTTACTATGCGGTTGCTGGCGATCGCAGCCTGTATCGGTTTGATTGGTGTCGGTTTGGCTCCTGATTTCAAAGACACTTGGATAAACCGCATTCATTGTGGATCGGCGGCATTGACGTTGCTTTCTTCTCAGCTATGGGTTGGCTGCACGTCTTTCTGGTGGGTTCTTATTCCGGTGTGGCTGGCTTTTATCGTTTACACGGTAATAGACATGAGTAAACGGTTGAGTGGTAATATATGGCAGGACTTTGTATCAACGAAGCCGATGTTCTGGTGTGAGATTGCAGCGTTGTCTACGACTTTTGGCGCGTGTGGACTTGCGCTTTAGAAATCTACCATAAACAGAACATCTGCCTTATATATTAAAACACGACAACCGGTAAAATGTCATATATCCGGTTGCCGTGTTTTTTATTGCCTAAAAATAAGTAGGTTATTTAGCAGTATGGAAATAAAGCGCGGAAATACGGTAGTTTGTGACGTTTATCTGAAGGATAATAGTTATACGGTCGAAGAGATTATGGGTGAGGACACTCTTACCCTGAATTTTCTTTCCCGAAATGTGGTAAACCTTCAAATCAACGACTATATAGACTTTGAAGGGACAAAATACAAGATCCGGCATAATGAGAAGGTGACGAAAAAGGAGACATCTCTTGGTTGGGAATATACCGTTCAGTTCTATTCAAGTCGGTACGACCTTTTGGATGCAGAGTTTTTCCTTCATGGTACACCGGAGCGGAAAAAGAACTTCGACTATTACACCGGTACCGCCCGTGACTGGCTAATCCTATTTGTCAAAAACATGAACCGTACAGGATCAGATTGGGTGGCCGGATCCTGTATCGAATCCCGGATGATTACCCTTTCTTTCAAAGATAAGAAAGTCGGGACGGTACTTGACGAACTCATTAAAGAATTGAATACGGAATACTGGATATCCGGTCAGACAATAAATATCGGCAGGAGGGAGTATTCAAGCAACGGCCTTGTCTTGGCACAGGGCGAAGGAATGGGTTTTACTGAACTGGAAGTGTCCGCTGTTGATGATACGCCACCTGTGACGGTTTTTTATCCATACGGTTCAGACAAGAATCTCGGTCCCGATTATGGTGCTGATTATCTTCTTCTGCCTGATGGCCGGCTCTCTATCGAAAAGAATGTAGAGAAGTACGGCCGGATAGAAAAGTCCATGCAATTCGACCATATCTTTCCGAAAGGAGAGTTTGCCGTAACAGAAAAGATCGACGATTACACTCTGAGAGCTGCCGGTATGGATTTCAATCTTACCGATTGCCTGTTGGACGGGGTGGAAGTGATCGTTACATTCCAGGATGGCGGCTTGGCTGGCTATGACCTTGCAATCGTTGAAGACAGTTGGGACAATGACTTGAAACAGTTCAAACTAAAGCAGAATGACCAGGAAAACGCCTTGAAAGTTCCCGGTGACATTAATTTTTCTGTCGGTGACAAGTTTATCCTTACCGGCCTGAAAATGCCGCAAAGCTATAGGGATAACGCTTCATTACAGCTACAGGAAGAGGCGCAAGCATGGTTGGATGGCAAGTGTGAGAAACGCATCCAGTTACGAGGAAAATGTGATGAAATTGTTTTTCGTTTGCAAAACATCTTTATCGCCTGTGGCCAGATGGTTGGCGTATATTCTGAACAGTTGGATATCGATCGAGAGATTCGTGTTACCAAAATAAAAAGGTATATCGAGAAAGACGGTACACCTTCATACCGGTATGAACTTACCTTGTCCGATTTTCTTGAATCGAATGGTTTTAAGGATCTGGTGGATGATGTGAATAAAGTGCCGGAAGAGATTGAGGATGCGGTTAAGCCGGTTCGGGAACATACGAAACGTTCATGGCGGGACGTGATGGAAACTTTGGGCATGATGTTTGACCCGGAAGGAGATTATTTCACTGAACTTATCAAGCCGTTGGCCGTGCATACGGCTCAACTTATCGTCGGCACCAATTCCCAGCAGATGGAGCTTATAGGGATGAAGTTTATTCCGAATGCGGACAATGATGCCAACTATTTCAAGAATACGACAGGAAAGTTAGTACACTTTACCGTTAGCGAGGAAATCCGTGAATGGGCTATTCCGGCGGCTTCTTTCCGGCTGAATAATTCGCTTGCCTATTATGTTTATGCCAAATGTCCAAAAGAAGGAACAAATGGCTCAATATATGTCAGTGAACGGCAGATAAAGTTAGAGGATGAAACAGGGTTCTATCATTTCTGGGTAGGGGTGCTCAATACTCCGGAGGATGGCGTACGCTCTTGGCTTCCGAATTATGGATACACTGAGATTGCCGGCCAGACGATCACGACAGGATTGATAAAGGACAAGTTAGCCCGATTGGTGATTGATCTGGTGAATGGGACTATAACCGGACCTGTGATATTCAAATCCGGAACATCCGGTTATAATAACATTACTGACCGTCCTAACCTTCAACCGTTGTATGATGGGGTAAATGATGCCCTGACAGATGCAGAGAATGCGTCGAATGCAGCCAACAACGCCCAATTGACTGCAAATAACAAGGCAAGGGTATTTTATCAAACGACGGCTCCAACATCGGGTATGCGAACGAATGACTTATGGGTGGATGGGGAGAATATCTATAGATATAGCGGTTCTAAATGGGTTCTTGCCTCAAAATATGACAATACAATAACGGAGATCAATGGCGGACTCATAACTACGGGTGCAATCGCTTTTGGAAGCACAGGTGGAATGTCGGCGTCTGGTACAATCCGTATTTGGTCGGGAGGAACAGCCGGGGCGAAAGGGCAACCACCCACTGATCCGACATTTAGCGTTGATAGCTCAGGTAACGTGATTTCAAATGGGACTATTACAGCAAATGATGCCATTTTATTAAGAAATGGACAAGCTGGGATTACAGGATATGGCACATCTAATAGTTCTATAAGATTTTGGGCTGGAGGTTTAGTTCCAGAAAGTGCAGATTTTAGAGTTGACCAAAGTGGAGATGTTAATGTTAGAATGTTAAATGCTATAAGTCTCAATGGAGGCACATCTAATTTTTCAAGCATTTATTTAACCGACAAATCGTGGAATAATAACTATGTTAATCTGTTTGCAGCAAGAGAAGCTCAAGGTATGGAAATTCAAAGAACTTATCAAGGTATTTTAGGTAATATCGGAAAATTTATTGTAATGAAATACAATCCTGATGCAACGGCTTATCGGGAAATAAGTTTTTTTGTCAGACATTTTAAATCTGATGCCTCATGGGTATTTAGGACTTGTGTAAAAGCAAGTTTCTTACCAACGTTAACCCAGATTAATGATTTAGATACATCTGGAACAAAATATAATGTAAAATGGGATAGTGCAACAGGTTTATTATATATAGAATAAGAAGATGAATTTAACATTGAAAGACAGAGTATTAATACTCAACACCGTGTTACCACAGTTTGACACGAGAAAAAACATGGAACTGAAAGTATCGATAGACAGTAAGATAGCAATCTCGGAGGTTGATCAGAAGCGTATCGTTATCAAAGATATGGGAAGCGGGCAAATCAATATAGGGTTTACCGATGCAGCGGCCATAACGGAAACAACAGATATCGTTTTGACAGACGAAGAACTTCAATACCTCAAACAACGTGTTGACTTCATAGATCGCAACGGCATGTTCTCTGAGTTCACGATGCCGACGTATGTCAAAATTTTGGATGAACCGCTAAAAGAGGAGTAACCGGGCGAATAATATAAAAATCCGCCTCCCATCTATCACAGGCCGGAGGCGGAGAAATAACAAACACTGCCTTATGGCAATGAAAAAACTCGTAACAAAGATGATCAAATAAAACAGAAGGAGGTGTAAAGTGAATGTAGAATTAACTGACATCCTGACAATCATCGGAACATTGGGAGGATTCGAGGCGATAAAATGGGGGATTAGCTTCTATACGAACCGGAAAACGAATGCGCGTATCGAGGATGCCCATGCCGATGTAGAGGAGTTCAAGGCTTTACGTGAGTATAACGAGTTCCTGCAAAAACAGCTATCAG
>NZ_JAHPXO010000007.1:0-154946 GCF_019041495.1 Parabacteroides sp. MSK.9.14 | reverse complement strand
ATTGCTAAACAATTGAATAATTTTATCGGAAATTCCTAAAAGTTCTGATAATGGCATAAATCCGAAATTTTGGATTTGAGCCACCAGTTCAAGAATCTGACTTTCAACACGCGCCACGACCGTGTGGCGGGATTGGGAAACAGCGAGGGAAGCCAGAAGGCACTTAACATGCTCTTTGCCATACGCACCATACAGGAGCGCACAGGAAAAGACTTGGGTGCGACCTTCCTCTCCGGCACGACTATCAGCAACTCACTGACTGAATTGTACCTGCTGTTCAAGTACCTGCGCCCGAAGGAGCTGGAACGGCAGGACATAAGGTGTTTCGACGCTTGGGCGGCGATATTTGCCAAGAAGACGACGGATTTTGAATTTAACGTGACGAACAATGTGGTCCAGAAGGAGCGTTTCCGCTACTTCATCAAAGTGCCGGAGCTTGCCGCCTTCTATAATGAAATCACGGACTACCGCACGGCGGAGGATGTGGGCGTTGACCGTCCTGCCAAGAACGAGATACTGCACCATATACCGCCCACGCCGGAACAGGAGGACTTCATACAGAAACTGATGCAGTTCGCCAAGACGGGCGATGCCACCTTGTTGGGCAGGCTGCCGCTTTCGGAAACGGAAGAAAAGGCGAAGATGCTCATCGCCACGGACTATGCCCGGAAAATGGCACTCGACATGCGCATGATAGACCCGAATTACGAAGATCATCCCGACAACAAAGCGAGTCACTGTGCCAAGATGATCGCGGAGTATTATCAAAAATACGACGCCCAGAAAGGCACGCAGTTCGTTTTCTCTGATTTGGGGACATACCAGCCGGGCGACGGGTGGAACGTCTATTCGGAAATCAAGCGCAAACTGACGGAGGACTACGGTATACCGCCAAGCGAGGTGCGCTTCATTCAGGAGTGCAAGACCGACAAGGCGCGGAAGGCGGTGATAGACGCCATGAACGCCGGGACGGTGCGTGTGCTGTTCGGCTCTACCTCTATGCTCGGAACGGGTGTGAACGCCCAGAAACGGTGTGTGGCTATCCATCATCTCGATACGCCGTGGCGACCGTCCGACTTGCAACAGCGTGACGGACGCGGAGTTAGGGCAGGTAATGAGATTGCCAAACATTTCGCCGGGAACAACGTGGATGTAATCATCTACGCGGTGGAGAAGTCACTGGACAGCTACAAGTTCAACCTCCTGCACTGCAAGCAGACTTTCATAAGCCAGCTCAAAAGCGGTGCGATGGGTGCGCGTACCATCGACGAGGGGGCAATGGACGAAAAATCGGGCATGAATTTCTCGGAATACATGGCGTTGCTCTCCGGCAATACCGACCTGTTGGACAAGGCGAAACTGGAAAAGCGGATCGCATCGCTCGAAGGGGAACGCAAGTCGTTCAACAAGGGCAAGCGTGATTCGGAGTTCAAGCTGGAGTCAAAGACCGGCGAGTTGCGCAACAACACGGCTTTCATAGATGCCATGACGGAGGACTGGAACCGCTTCCTGTCGGTGGTGCAGACCGACAAGGAGGGCAACCGCCTTAATATAATAAAGGTGGACGGAGTGGATTCCGCCGATGAGAAGGTCATCGGAAAGCGTTTGCAGGAGATAGCCAAGAATGCCACGACCGGAGGGTTGTACACGCAGGTCGGTGAACTTTACGGTTTTCCGATAAAGGTGGTGAGCGAAAGGATACTCAAAGAGGGATTGGAGTTCACCGACAACCGCTTCGTGGTCGAGGGGAACTACAAGTACACCTACAACAACGGGCATCTGGCGATGGCTGACCCGTTGGCCGCCGCCCGCAACTTCCTCAACGCGATGGAGAGGATACCCTCCATCATCGACCAGTACAAGGCGAAGAACGAGGTGCTGGAGATGGAGATACCGCAGTTACAGGAGATAGCGGGTAAGGTGTGGAAGAAGGAGGACGAGCTGAAGCAGTTGAAGTCCGAACTTGCCGCCCTTGACCGAAAAATTCAGCTGGAGCTTGCGCCACCCACGCCCGAAGTCGCAGAAAAGGAGAATGAAGGGCAACAGCTCAAGCCGGAAGCGGAAGATGTGAGGAACAGGCAGGCGCAATATCCCGAAAATGCACCGCCGCAGATACGCAGTCCGGCGGATAGTATCGTTGCCAACCATGTCATAATCGGGCGTCCGGGACTGTATGCCAAGGAGGAAACCCGGTCCAAAGGATTGAAAATATAACCTAAGGAATTTTATCTGAAGTATTAATAAGGGCTATCCCAAAAGGTCTAAAAGTAAATTTTATCCTTTCTGCAAGTATCTATAGGATGGCAACTGCATTTTTTTCTTTTTGGGCAGCCCTTATTAAAATTTATTCTTATTTTAGGTTATATACATTCATGTCCATTTATGTAAAAAATTCCTGCTGACCTTGTTTATGTCTTGTCAGTCACCATTTGCAAAACCATATTTGACCCTCAAAGAGGCTGAATTTGATAAGTAACTTGCTACATACTCATAATAAGGAGCTAAATAGAACACGAATGGGAAATACACAAATGCTAAACTAAAGAAGATATTGGCCAAAATAAACGCTATACCGAGAGAGAAACTTGATTTTTCAACTTCCTAAAACGGTGTTGTTCAAACATTTCTACTTATTTGTACTTGCCAGTTGAACCTACGCTTCCCTAATAAAATGTCTATGGTAAAAAGTTAAAAAATCCTCCCACTTTTGTTAGATATATTTTTTTGTGTAATTTTGTAATCGTTATGCGGCAGTAATAATATACATATTAATACGAGTTAGTAATCCTGTAGTTCTCATATGCTACGAGGAGGTATTAAAAGGTGCGTTTCGACAATGCATCTACTGTAGTATATTATTGCTTAATCCAAATGAATATTATAAATTTAGGAATTCTTGCTCACATTGATGCAGGAAAAACTTCCGTAACCGAGAATCTGCTGTTTGCCAGTGGAGCAACGGAAAAGTGCGGCCGTGTGGATAATGGTGACACCATAACGGACTCTATGGATATAGAGAAACGTAGAGGAATTACTGTCCGGGCTTCTACGACATCTATTATCTGGAATGGAGTGAAATGCAATATCATTGACACTCCGGGACACATGGATTTTATTGCGGAAGTGGAGCGGACATTCAAAATGCTTGATGGAGCAGTCCTCATCTTATCCGCAAAGGAAGGCATACAAGCGCAGACAAAGTTGCTGTTCAGTACTTTACAAAAGCTGCAAATCCCGACAATTATATTTATCAATAAGATTGACCGTGCCGGTGTGAATTTGGAGCGTTTGTATATGGATATAAAAACAAATCTGTCGCAAGATGTCCTGTTTATGCAAACTGTTGTCGATGGATCGGTTTATCCGGTTTGCTCCCAAACATATATAAAGGAAGAATACAAAGAATTTGTATGCAACCATGACGACGATATATTAGAACGATATTTGGCGGATAGCGAAATTTCACCGGCTGATTATTGGAATACGATAATCGCTCTTGTGGCAAAAGCCAAAGTCTATCCGGTGCTACATGGATCAGCAATGTTCAATATCGGTATCAATGAGTTGTTGGACGCCATTTCTTCTTTTATACTTCCTCCGGCATCAGTCTCAAACAGACTTTCAGCTTATCTCTATAAGATAGAGCATGACCCCAAAGGGCATAAAAGAAGTTTTCTTAAAATAATTGACGGAAGTCTGAGACTTCGAGACGTTGTAAGAATCAACGATTCGGAAAAATTCATCAAGATTAAAAATCTAAAGACTATTTATCAGGGCAGAGAGATAAATGTTGATGAAGTGGGTGCCAATGATATCGCGATTGTAGAAGATATAGAAGATTTTCGAATCGGAGATTATTTAGGTGCTAAACCTTGTTTGATTCAAGGATTATCTCATCAGCATCCCGCTCTCAAATCCTCCGTCCGGCCAAATAAGCCCGAAGAGAGAAGCAAGGTGATATCCGCTCTGAATACATTGTGGATTGAAGACCCGTCTTTGTCCTTTTCCATAAACTCATATAGTGATGAATTGGAAATCTCGTTATATGGTTTGACCCAAAAGGAAATCATACAGACATTGCTGGAAGAACGATTTTCCGTAAAGGTCCATTTTGATGAGATCAAGACTATCTACAAAGAACGACCTATAAAAAAGGTCAATAAGATTATTCAGATCGAAGTACCACCCAACCCTTACTGGGCCACAATAGGGCTGACTCTTGAACCCTTACCGTTAGGGGCAGGGTTGCAAATCGAAAGTGACATCTCCTATGGTTATCTGAACCATTCTTTTCAAAATGCCGTTTTTGAAGGGATTCGTATGTCTTGCCAATCTGGTTTACATGGATGGGAAGTGACAGATCTGAAAGTAACTTTTACTCAAGCCGAGTATTATAGCCCGGTAAGTACACCTGCTGATTTCAGACAGCTGACCCCTTATGTCTTCAGGCTGGCTTTGCAACAGTCAGGTGTGGACATTCTCGAACCGATGCTCTGTTTTGAGTTGCAGATACCCCAAGTAGCGAGTTCCAAAGCTATTACAGATTTGCAAAAACTGATGTCTGAGATTGAAGACATCAGTTGTAATAATGAGTGGTGTCATATTAAAGGGAAAGTTCCATTAAATACAAGTAAAGACTATGCCTCAGAAGTAAGTTCGTACACTAAGGGCTTAGGCATTTTTATGGTTAAGCCATGTGGGTATCAAATAACAAAAGACGGTTATTCTGATAATATCCGCATGAACGAAAAAGATAAACTTTTATTCATGTTCCAAAAATCAATGTCATTAAAATAATGGAGCGGTCAGGAAATTTCTATAAGGCAATACGGTTGGGATATATACTTATCTCCATTCTTATCGGATGTATGGCATATAATAGCCTCTATGAATGGCAGGAGATAGAAGCATTAGAACTTGGCAATAAAAAAATAGACGAGCTCCGAAAAGAAATAAACAATATCAATATTCAAATGATAAAATTTTCTCTATTGGGTGAAACAATACTGGAATGGAACGATAAAGATATCGAGCATTACCATGCACGGCGTATGGCAATGGACAGTATGCTCTGCCGTTTCAAGGCCACCTATCCAGCAGAGCGCATCGATAGTGTGCGCAGTCTTTTAGAGGATAAGGAACGACAGATGTTCCAGATAGTCCGGTTAATGGATGAACAACAATCTATTAACAAGAAGATAGCCAATCAAATTCCGGTTATTGTACAGAAAAGTGTGCAGGAACAGTCCAAAAAGCCAAAACGAAAAGGTTTCTTAGGCATATTCGGCAAAAAAAAGGAAGTAACTCCAGCAGTATCAACCACTATCCTTCATTCGGTCAATAGAAACGTAATCAGCGAACAGAAAGTGCAGGATCGCCAATTGTCGGAACAAGCCGACAGCCTTGCAGCTCGTAATGCAGAACTTAACAGACAACTGCAAGAATTGATTTGCCAAATAGAAGAAAAGGTACAAACCGAACTGCAAAGCCGGGAAAACGAAATAGTTGCCATGCGTGAAAAGTCATTTATGCAAGTAGGCGGTTTAATGGGATTCGTTCTTCTATTGTTGTTAATTTCCTACATCATCATACATCGTGATGCAAAAAGCATTAAACAATACAAGCACAAGACAACTGATTTGATAAGGCAACTGGAACAATCCGTACAACGGAACGAGGCACTGATAACGTCAAGGAAGAAGGCGGTACATACTATCACCCATGAACTGCGCACACCGCTGACAGCAATAACAGGCTATGCCGGACTGATACGGAAAGAACAGTGTGAGGATAAGTCCGGGCAGTATATCCAAAACATACTGCAATCCTCCGACCGTATGCGGGATATGCTTAACACTTTGCTTGACTTCTTCCGCCTGGACAACGGCAAGGAACAGCCCCGTCTGTCACCCTGCCGGATTTCAGCAATCACGCACACACTTGAAACGGAGTTCATGCCTGTTGCCGTGAACAAAGGGCTGTCCTTGTCCGTGAAGACTGGACACGATGCCATTGTATTGACCGACAAAGAGCGAATAATACAAATCGGGAATAACCTGCTGTCAAACGCTGTCAAGTTCACAGAAGAAGGCGGTGTTTCTTTGATTACTGAATATGATAATGGAGTTCTGACACTGGTCGTTGAAGATACAGGTACAGGCATGACAGAAGAGGAACAGAAACAAGCGTTCGGTGCGTTTGAACGTCTATCAAATGCCGCCGCAAAGGAGGGTTTCGGGCTTGGGCTTGCCATAATGCGTAATATTGTGTCGATGCTTGGCGGAACAATCCGTTTAGACAGCAAGAAAGGGAAAGGCAGTCGTTTCACAGTTGAAATTTCTATGCAGGAAGCTGAAGAACAGCTTGGATATACAAGCAATACACCTGTTTATCATAACAATAAATTCCATGATGTTGTCGCCATTGACAATGATGAGGTATTACTTCTGATGCTGAAAGAGATGTATTCCCAAGAAGGAATACACTGCGACACTTGCACCGATGCTGCGGCACTGATGGAAATGATACGCCAGAAAGAATACAGCCTGTTGCTGACAGACTTGAATATGCCCGATATAAACGGTTTCGAATTGCTGGAACTGTTGCGTTCGTCCAACGTGGGCAATTCACCAACAATCCCGGTGGTTGTGGCAACCGCTTCGGGCAGTTGTAACAAAGGGGAACTATTGGCAAAAGGCTTTGCCGGATGCCTGTTCAAACCGTTCTCCATATCGGAACTGATGGAGGTTTCCGACAGGTGTGCCATAAAAGCGACACCGGACGGGAAACCGGACTTTTCCGCCTTATTGTCCTATGGCAATGAAGCCGTCATGCTGGAAAAGTTGATAACTGAAACAGAAAAGGAAATGCAGGCGGTACGGGATGCAGCAAAAGAAAAAGACCTGCAAAAGCTGGATTCCCTGATCCACCACCTGCGCAGTTCGTGGGAGGTGCTCCGTGCCGACCAACCGCTGAATGTACTTTACGGATTGCTTCGTGGCGATGCTCTCCCGGATGGTGAAGCGTTAAGCCATGCCGTGACTGCCGTGCTGGATAAGGGAGTGGAAATAATACGGTTGGCAGAAGAGGAAAGGAGAAAATACGAAGATGAATAAGACAAAAATAATTGTGGTGGAAGACAACATCGTGTATTGCGAATATGTCTGCAATATGCTGTCACGGGAGGGCTACCGCAATATGAAGGCTTACCACCTCTCAACCGCGAAGAAACATCTGCAACAGGCAACAGATAATGATATCGTGGTTGCCGACCTGCGTCTGCCTGACGGCAGTGGCATAGACCTTTTGTGCTGGATGCGAAAGGAGGGAAAGATGCAGCCCTTCATCATTATGACCGACTACGCCGAAGTTAATACCGCCGTGGAAAGCATGAAACTCGGCTCGATAGACTATATTCCCAAACAGCTTGTGGAGGATAAACTTGTCCCCCTGATCCGTTCCATACTGAAAGAACGTCAGGCAGGACAACGCCGTATGCCTATATTCGCCCGTGAAGGTTCCGCCTTTCAGAAAATCATGCACCGCATAAGGCTGGTAGCCGCCACCGATATGAGCGTGATGATATTTGGTGAGAACGGCACGGGCAAGGAGCATATTGCCCACCTGTTGCATGACAAGAGCAAACGTGCAGGCAAGCCATTTGTGGCGGTGGACTGCGGTTCACTCTCCAAAGAGCTTGCACCGTCGGCTTTCTTCGGACACGTCAAAGGTGCATTTACAGGTGCGGACAATGCCAAGAAAGGATATTTCCATGAGGCGGAAGGCGGCACGTTGTTTCTGGACGAGGTAGGAAACCTCGCGTTGGAAACCCAACAGATGTTGCTCCGTGCCATACAGGAGAGGCGGTATCGCCCGGTCGGAGACAAGGCAGACCGGAATTTCAATGTCCGCATCATCGCTGCTACCAATGAAGATTTGGAGGTATCGGTGAATGAAAAGCGTTTTCGGCAGGATCTTCTGTACCGCCTGCACGACTTCGGGATAACCGTTCCTCCGTTGCGTGACTGTCAAGAAGACATTATGCCGCTGGCAGAGTTCTTCCGTGATATGGCAAACAGAGAGCTGGAGTGTAGCGTGAGCGGGTTCAGTTCCGAAGCACGTAAAGCGTTGCTGACACACGCATGGCCGGGCAACGTGCGGGAACTTCGGCAGAAAGTTATGGGTGCTGTATTGCAGGCGCAGGAAGGTGTTGTCATGAAAGAGCATCTGGAACTTGCCGTGACGAAACCGACCTCTACTGTCAGCTTCGCCTTGCGCAATGACGCGGAGGATAAGGAGCGGATATTGCGTGCGTTGAAACAGGCAAACGGCAACCGGAGTGTCGCCGCAGAACTGCTCGGCATAGGCAGGACAACACTATACAGCAAACTTGAAGAGTATGGACTTAAATATAAATTCAAGCAATCATAGCCCGTAATTCACTGAATTTGGCTATCTTTGCATAACATTTGAGAAAAACGGCGATTGGCAGGAGCTTTTCGCCGCCAACATATAGGATAAGACCGCAAGGCGTTTCAAGCGAAAATCTGGTAAATTGGAACTACGGAGACGATTGCGTGATGCTTATGCTATGCTTACGCATAGCGTGCATTCACGTACTCTCCGTAAAGGCTTTACCAGAGCCATCGCTTGAAGGTAGTGTGAATTGCACGCTACTTTTTTACCCTTGCCTAACGAAAGGAAACGATTATGGGTAAAGTTCAGATTCTCGCCGTACTGACGATGGACGGATGTCTTTCTTCAGAGTTATATGATAAAGCACATCAGGATTTGTGCCTTGACCGTTGCGGTCTTGATGAAATCAGGAAGAAAGCCTTTTACCGTGTGACACCGGACTATTCCATTTCAATGCTGCACGAATGGAGAAAAGACTGCACAAACATCCGTTACCTCGCGGAAGCCACACCGGACACGGCAGACTATATAAACGGACTGCTGCGGATGCACGCTGTGGATGAAATCATACTATACACCGTTCCTTTCATATCCGGAAGCGGACGACATTTTTTTAAGTCGGCTCTGCCAGAGCAACACTGGACGCTTTCCTCTTTGAAAAGCTATCCCAACGGTGTATGTCGCATTATCTATATCCTTGATAAAAAAGCAAGATAGCCAAAATGTGCGGCAAGCATACATTTCTATTTTCAGGAATAGAATAAATGTTCCGATTACAAACAATTTAAGTCGGAGATAATTTGTCCTTGTGAAAAAATACTGAATTTTATACCTCTGAAATCCAGCACTTTGTAAAATTGAGTGTTGGATTTTTTATTTTCTGCCGCGTTTTTTGCCAATTATATTCATGTGCGC
The DNA here is from genome assembly GCF_019041495.1 of Parabacteroides sp. MSK.9.14. Classification (NCBI taxonomy): domain Bacteria; kingdom Pseudomonadati; phylum Bacteroidota; class Bacteroidia; order Bacteroidales; family Tannerellaceae; genus Parabacteroides; species Parabacteroides sp. MSK.9.14. The sequence goes on along the minus strand of NZ_JAHPXO010000007.1, from coordinate 145,616 downwards.
ACGCAGAAAACAAAGTGTAATTTTCAAAATTGACAGAACCATGAATTATTTCTTGCTGGCGGAAACCGACTTTTTCCGCCTGATAAACGAAGCCGGCGACTGCAATATGGAAACGGCATACACGGCTTTCGCCACCCAAGTGATCGAACTGTGCAACGGCGGCATGGACATGAACCTTACCGTCATCGCGCTTGCCTACATCGAAATCGAGTTGCAGCACCATCCCGTACGTAATCTGTCAGAAGAAAAAAGAGAGATTGCCGCCTACGTCAGCAAGGCTCTGTCTTTCGTAAGAAAGATGCAGAAATTCCTTGCCACGCCCCAAGTGCCACCACTAATATCCGCCAACAACGCAACAGAAACCACCGCCAGCCTTCTTCAATGGACGGGCAATGCCATCGACCTCGTGGAACTTATCTACGGCATAGACGTGATGGGCTGCATCAACAACGGCAATATGCCGCTCAAACAGCTCGCCCCACTTCTCTATAAGATATTCGGGGTTGATTCTAAAGACTGCTACCGCTTCTACACTGATATCAAACGCCGGAAGAACGAAAGCCGCACCTATTTCATTGACAGGATGCAGGAAAAACTGAACGAGAGAATGTTGCGTGATGAGGAGTTGGAGCGGATGAGAAAATAAAAAAATATCCATTACATATGAGAAGACAGGAATACTCGTATCCTGTCTTTTTATTTTCATTTAATTATATATTAATTAGCACAATATATGTGAGTTTTTCATTCCTATAAGGACAAATTTCAGAAACGTATGTCTGGTAAATTATTGAGTCATCATAGTATGAACATATATCATTACTAAAAACAATGAAACAACTTCCATAAGATTGTGGTTGTAAAAATCGCCATTTAATAGCCCGTTTTTTTTGTAAAATTCGCCAATTAAAAAAATATGATTATCTTTGCATTATATTTTATAAGGTATGGAAACAGTAAATAGAATACTTCAAGAGAAGATTACAGCACGAATCGCGCCCAATAAAGCAGTACTGATTTTTGGTGCTCGCCGTGTTGGTAAAACGGTAATGATGCGTAAAATTGTGGACAACTATTCAGGTAGGACGATGATGCTCAACGGCGAAGACTACGACACATTAGCACTATTGGAGAATCGCTCAATAGCCAATTATCGGCATTTATTGGATGGTATTGATTTGCTGGCTATTGATGAGGCACAGAACATACCACAAATCGGTAGTATTCTGAAGTTGATAGTTGATGAAATACCGGGAATAAGTGTCTTGGCAAGTGGTTCTTCGTCATTCGATTTGCTGAATAAGACTGGTGAACCGTTGGTCGGCCGCAGTACGCAATTTCTCCTTACACCATTCTCGCAACGGGAAATCGCACAGACGGAAACGGCACTTGAAACCCGCCAGAACCTCGAAGCGCGCTTGATTTACGGTTCCTATCCCGAAGTAGTAATGATGGAGAACTATGAACGTAAAACAGACTACCTACGTGATATTGTCGGTGCATACCTGCTTAAAGATATCTTAGCAATTGACGGCTTAAAAAATTCGAGCAAGATGCGCGATCTACTGCGATTGATAGCTTTTCAGTTGGGCAGCGAAGTTTCTTACGAAGAGTTAGGTAAACAACTCGGCATGAGCAAGACGACCGTTGAAAAATACCTCGACCTATTGGAAAAGGTCTTCGTTATCTATCGTCTGGGGGCTTATTCGCGTAACCTACGCAAGGAGGTTACAAAAGCTGGCAAGTGGTACTTCTACGACAACGGCATTCGCAATGCCATTATCGGGGCTTTCTCACCGCTGGCCATTCGGCAGGATGTCGGTGCGCTGTGGGAGAACTACATCATCGGAGAGCGGCGCAAAGCGAACTTCAATGAGGGACTGCACAGGGAGTTCTATTTCTGGCGCACCTACGACAAACAGGAAATCGACCTGATTGAGGAGAGTGCCGACAGTCTTACCGCCTTGGAGTTCAAGTGGGGAAATAAAATGCCGGCCGCACCGAAAGCCTTCCAAGAAGCCTATCCCTATGCCGAGTTTCATGTGGTAAATCGGGAGAATTATTTGGAGTTCGTATAATCAATAAATTACGTATATGGAAACAAAACTACAATCCAAACAGCAATATCCGCGGTTTATCCAAAATAAACCGTGTGGTATTGACAAATTCGATGGAGGTTCGCAAGAAAGGTTGGCAAAAACTATTGCTCGCCATTTTTGTCAGAATGATTCATTGGATGAGGAATGTACTTTACCTCGAATTATCGGCATCGAAGGTATTTGGGGATCTGGAAAATCCAACGTGGTTAAAATGTTGGAACGTGAATTATCAGACGACTATTACTTTTTTGAGTATGACGCATGGGGACATCAAGAGGACTTGCAACGCCGCTCTATATTGGAATTGCTTACAAGCAAACTTATTGATGATGGTATCCTATCTGGAAATGCAACAATAAAAGTCAAAGGTGGAGGTACGAAAACCGTATCATGGTCTGAAAAGCTGAAATATTTATTAGCCCGTAAAACGGAGACCGTAACCGAAAAATATCCCCTTATCAGTAATGGTATGGTTGCGGCATTTTTGGTTGCAGTTTTAACTCCGATATTTACATTTATTGCGTATGCAGTAAAACCTACACCCACAACATGGTGGTTTTCTTTATTGTCTATTATCATAGCTGCACTGCCAGTTCTTATTGCATTGTGCGTTTGGAAATGGGCATATAGCAAAGATCATAAATATGGATGGAGTTATATGTTAGCTATTTATCAAGATAAAGTCGAAAAGGACGTTTGCTATGAGACTTTGAGCGAAGACGAACCAACGGTTTACGAGTTCAAAACATGGATGCAAGACATTTCTGATTTTATCAAGGAAAAAGGACAACGTAAATTAGTCCTTGTTTTTGACAACATGGATCGTCTCCCCGCTGAAAAAGTAAAAGAATTATGGTCTTCTATCCATACGTTCTTCGCCGATAGCGGTTTTGAAAATGTTTGGGCTGTTATTCCTTTCGATGAAACACATTTAGCTTGTGCATTCGGAGATGAGACCGACGAACAAACGAAACAACTGACCAAGTATTTTATCAATAAAACTTTCCCTATTGTTTATCGTGTTGCTCCTCCTGTTATTACCGACTATCGAAGTATATTCAACAAACTGTTTGTTGAAGCATTTGGAGAAACAGAAAATGAAGCGAAAGAAACTATAAATCGGATATTCAGATTGGTAAATCCTAATGCCAATGTTAGGGAAATTATATCATATATCAATGAGATGGTCGCTCTTAAACAAGAGTGGTGTAACGAAATTTTGATGATAAACATAGCATTGTTCTGTTTGAAGAAGACGGATATTCTGGCAAATCCAGTAGAACAAATATTGTCCGGCGACTATCTGAATGGCATTCAAACAATAATTAACAATGATCTGCAAACACAACGCGAAATTGCAGCTTTGGTATATGGTGTCGATGTTGAAGATGCTCGACAAATTCCATTGAAAAAATATATTGAAGGCTGCATCAACGGAGAAGAAGACCACGACATAAATCAATATGCAGAGACTAATAAACAATTTGACACTGTATTAGAAGAAGTTATACAATGTATGGACAATGCGCTTATCGATAAGATTATACATTGTTTGCATAAATTAACTCGAAAGAGCGATGTTATTCTGCGTGTATGGCAAAGAATAGCACAATTGAAATTAAAAGAATCCATAGAGAAGCAGGTGTTCCCTGTCGAATACCAAGAACTGCTGTTGCATTTAGACACGCCGTTCATTGATTCTGCAAAACAAAGATTTTTATATGGATTTAATAAATACAGCAGGGGATGATGCTTATGAATTGAAAAAGAGTCTCCGAAACCTCATACAAAAAGATTCAGATCCGCAATTGGTTAAATTTGTCAATTCGATAGATTCAGTACCTGAGGTTGAAACCGCGTAAGTATTTGTCTAACAAGTCCGAATTTTACGATTTTACCCGTCAGAACTGAAGTGCCCCCCAAAAAAATTGTATCCAACTTTTGGGGGTCACTTCAAACTTCGATAGGGATAATTTTCAATTTTGGGGACTTGTTAGACAGTCTCATTATCTGGTAGCAGTTTACACAGCACCGGATCGTTTTTGATACGCTCCAGTTCCTCCTGCACAATCTGCTTCACCTCTTCCTTGATGCGCCGGTAGTTCGCCTGCACCGTTTCCTTCATGCGGTCGTTGCCGTCCTCGTCCGTGAAGTTTGTAATGACGGGAATTTTCTTGTAGGCACTTTCTTCCCGTTTCACCTTTTCGGCATCCACCACAATCTCGCAATGAAAAATCTTCTGCTCGATACGCTCGTTGAAGTTGTCGGATACAGAACCGACAAACATTCCCTGCGTAAGCCCGGAAATCTTACTCGGTGGAATGAGCGCGTCCATCTGCGTGTTGATGGAGGTGGAAACATCCTGCCGGTTGATGGAGATGGACTGCCGTTTCTGCAACACCTTACCGAACCGCTCGGAGAGCGTCTTGGCTGTTTCCCCCACCACCTGACCGGAGAAAATATTGCCGACAGTGTTCATCACCACTTTCGCCTCTTTGTCCCCGTAGTCACGCACTAACTGGCTGAAATCCTGAAAGCCCAGACACACGGCAACCTTGTTGCTTCGGGCGGTAGCTATAAGATTGTCCAACCCTTTGAAGTATATTGTGGGCAACTCGTCGATGATGACCGATGACTTCAGCATCCCCTTCTTGTTGATGAGCTTCACGATACGGGAATTATACAGACCGAGTGCCGCACCGTAGATATTCTGACGGTCGGGATTGTTACCCACGCAGAGGATTTTCGGCTCTTCGGGATTGTTGATGTCCAGCGTAAACTCGCTGTCTGACATCACCCAGTAGAGCTGCGGTGAAATCATCCTCGAAAGCGGGATTTTTGCCGACGCTATCTGACCCATGAGCTGCTCCGCAGCCCCTCCAAGCCACGCATCCATGAACGGCGAAAGGTAGTTCTCCAGCTCCGGATAAGAGGTCAGTATCGGAAATATATCCTCGTAACGGCGGTTCAGAAACTCGATAGCATGGGGAAACGTGCAAAACTTCCCGTTCTGATAGATTTTGAGATACCAGATAATACTGGCAAACAGAATGATAGGTGACTCCACGAAGAAGTCGCCCTGCTTTTGCACCCACGTTTTATTGAGGTTGAGCATTATTGTGTAGGCACTCTCATAGGCATCCGTAATATCTTCCATAAAATCCGGGTGAATGGGATTGCACCGATGAGAGCGTCGCGGGTCGTCGAAGTTGATCACATAGAACTTCGGCTTTACCTTGTAGCCGTCCGGGTGGTTCAGCAAATGGTTGTAGGCAATAGTAGATAGGTCGGGATACTTGAAATCGTAGATGTATTGACTAAAGCCCTTTTCAATCTGTTGCTTGATAAAATTGTTTACCACGGCATAGGACTTGCCGCTGCCCGGCGTACCCAACACGATGGACGCACGGAAGGGATTAACTACATTGATCCAACCGTTGTTCCAGCGTTTCCTGTAATAGAAACGTGTCGGCAGATTGACCGAATACTCGCTTTCGATAAGCCTCGTTTCCTGCATGAAACTCTCGTTCTCGTTGTTGAAAACATCCTCCATCAAATTGTGTTTCAACAGGCGGCTCATCCACAGACCACCCATCAACAGGCAGACATAGCCCGTTCCAATGGTAAGGACATACAGTCCCGTCACCGCTTCAAGCGGCAGCGGCAGGGGCAGCAACCACCAGTTCAGGAAAAACAGCACGAACCCGACGGCAAATGCTGTCCAGATTCTCCCCCAAGTGATTTTCTCACCCTTGACACCCTTCGTACCCAGACAGGACAAGGCAAGCAAAAGGACGGAAAACAGCTTCGTGTAGAGAATGGAATGGAACAGCCCCGCCGTGCGGTCGAAGTTCAGAAGGATTTTGTCCACCACGCCGATGTTCACGCCCCACAGCCGGATGGCTTCGTAGCAGAACCAGTACACGTTCATGACCACTAAAATGATACTCACGGCACGCAGAAAATCCATGATTTTCGCCAATGCCCTCAAATCGTCTTCTTGTTGTGACATACATTGATTTTTTAATTGTTGATACTCTGATTACATACCCAAGCCCTTGCGTTTTTTCTTCTTTTTGCGCTTCATCGCCCGGATGAAAGCCTCTTCCTCGGCATCTACCGCCGGACCTTCGGGAGTGAGCAAGCCCATACCGCCCGATATATCTTCACTGTCGTAGGCGGTCTGCCCGTGTGCCTTGTCCGCAGCATCCACAGGGATGGATAGCGGTATCGGCGGTTGTCCGGCGTATGGCAGGGTGAAGTGTTCCTGCAAGGCATTCGCCGAAAGCTCCTTACCCATGCGCGAACCGTTCAGCACGCATCCCGTGCGGTGGTCGATGAAGGTAGCCCCATAGATGCGCCCTTCCTCTGTGTAGCGCAGTACGGTGTCGATGCCCTTCTCTTTGAGTTGGGATACAAATTTGTCCTTGTCATAAGTGCCTTGCAGCACGGAAAGGACGGTGCGTTTCGTCATGTCTGCCAGTTTCCTATCCTTGATTTCCGATTTGGAACGGACAAACTTCTTCTGTACGGCTTCATAGCCTGCGGACTTCCCGAAAAGCGAGGATTTGAACGGGTTGCCCACCTTGTTACCCTTGTCGTCCGTGACGGAATAGACCAGCCCGTGATACTCCCGTCCGCGCACGTTGCCCCTCGCTTCCTCCACCGTCATATTATATAAGGAAAGGAGCGCACGGTATTCGCCCATCGTCTGGAAACGGTACTGCCCATTCAGAGCCTTCACGGTGTTGCCTACCTGCTTCTTCACATCACCTGCCGATGCGGCCACCTTGCGCAACGGATTATCCAATCTCTGATTTTTACGTTCTGCCGGATGCAATCCGTACTTCTGTTCCAGTTCCCTGCGGATACGGTCGCTGCGGCGGTAGAGAAAATCCCGGTTGAGCCTTTTCCCGTTCTCGTCCACGTTGACCGTCACGATGTGCAGGTGGTGGCGGTCGATGTCCTCGTGCTTGAATACAAGATAAGGCTGGTTTCCGAAACCGAGTTTTTCCAGATACTCGCGGGCGATATTCTGCAACTCAATATCGGTCAGCACATCCTCCGGGTGCGGGTTGAGAGAGATATGCACCACCGGCTTCTCGATCTTCATCTGCGGTGGCAGGAAGGTGAGAAAACCCTCCATCGCCTTGCCTATGTCCACCGTTCCCGAACCGTCATTGTAGATGCGGTTGGTGGTGAGAAGCCGCCCCTGCGCCTCGTTAATCTTCTCCCCGTTGTAGGCAATCGCGCCGTACAACGAACTTCCTACACTGATTTTTGCGACCATTTTGCCTCCATTTCCCTTGAAAGTTCCACAATCCGGCGGCTCAGTTTCACGAGTTCGACGGTGTGTTGCTCTAATTTGTAGAGCAACGCCATCGCCTTTTTCTCTGAAAAATGCAGCCTCAGTTCCTTCACGACTTGGTTGTAATTCGTACCCACGGCACGGAATTGTGCATGAAAATCCGACAGTTTGGTGTAATAGTCCACCAACGTCTTGTCCACCTTCAGCACCTTGAACGGTTGCCCGAAGAAGTGCGCTTTGAGGAAAACAGACCGTGCATAGACACCCGATTTTCCGAACATGGCGAGGAAACGGTTGTGTTCCTCCTCGTTGAAACGGACGGTGTACCGGTACACCGCCGGATCAAGTTTGGGATTTCTCCCTGATTTGCTTTTCCTTTTCTCTTTCATATTACTTTGGATTTAGCGGATTGACGGCATAAGCCGCCGCTTCGGATTACAGCACCGCAGTTCTGAAAGGCTTCCCGACTTCGGAGGGAAAGCCCGCCCCCTGCAAGGGCAAGTGCTTTTCGTGGCTGCTCAAAATATTTTGAGCGGCTGAAAAGACATCTTGCTATGTTCAGGTGAACATAAAAATCCGTCAGGGGACGGATTGGGAAAATACCTTTCAGGACTCCGGGCCGCGCGTCATCGGCGAACCCTGCTGTCCGGGTGCAAAGTTACGCCCTTAAAGCGGTATCGGACAGATGCTTGACCCGGTCAATGACTGCCAACCGGCGCAACGTGCCGCCACTTGCCGGAGAAGTGATACAGGTTCCAAAATATACTTGTTTATTTGCAGCATGATTCAAGAAACGAACGATTTGAAGATATGATAAACGGAACATTCAAATACCCGGAAATCCGCTTCTTCGGATACTTGCCGAAACGGATACCCGAACCGTCGGAAACCCGGTTCTCCGACAATTCGGTGACGTATGGATTCAATGACTTCATGACGCAATGTCGTCAATCACCATTTGTCCGACGCACCGCTTCACCACAGAACCGGATACGCGACGACCCGCCTGCGTGTGTAGTCACGGAAGCGGATGGTGCGACAGCCAAATCCGTATGGAAACAGAAAAACAAATCATCAACAATTAAAATAAATGGAACTATGAGTAAGGAAATCTTCGTTGCATTCGCAACACAGAAAGGTGGCATCGGCAAATCCACTGTCACGGCACTTGCCGCCAGCTACCTGCACAACGTGAAAGGCTACAATGTCGCCGTCGTGGACTGCGACGACCCGCAGCACAGCATCCACGGGCTGCGCGAACACGAAATGGGGCTTATCGACAGCAGCACCTACTTCAAGGCTCTCGCTTGCGACCATTTCCGCCGGATCAAAAAGAACGCCTACACCATCGTCAAAAGCAATGCGGTGAACGCCCTCGACGATGCCGAGAGGATGATTGCCACTGAGGACGTGAAACCCGACGTGGTGTTCTTCGACATGCCCGGCACACTCCGAAGCAACGGCGTGATAAAGACGCTCTCGCAGATGGACTACATTTTCACTCCGCTGAGTGCCGACCGCTTTGTCGTGGAGAGTACCCTGAAATTCGTCACGATGTTCCGCGACAGGCTGATGACTACCGGACAGGCGAAAACAAAGGGGCTGCATCTGTTCTGGACGATGGTGGACGGCAGGGAGAGGAACGACTTGTACGGCATCTACGAGGAAGTGATAGCCGAAATGGGCTTTCCGGTACTTTCCACCCGCTTGCCCGACAGCAAGAAGTTCCGCCGTGACCTTTCGGAAGAGCGCAAGAGCGTTTTCCGCTCCACCATCTTCCCGATGGACACGGCACTGCTGAAAGGGAGTGGCATCCGGGAGTTTTCCGAAGAGATAAGCGACATCATCAGACCGCAGTGAGCATGGGCAGCAGGAAAGTGAACACGGAAGGCATCGACGAGGAACTGCTGTTAGCCTCCATCGGGCGGCGCACACAGGACGGGACACTGCGCCCCGCACAGGAAGTACCCGCAGCTGCACCGACCGAAGAGGACACCGCCGCACCGGAACCATCTCCTGTGCAACCCGTAACACGGGAAAAAGCGCAGAGGGAAAGTGGACGCCGGAAAAGGCAGGACGAGGACTACAACGAGCTATTCCTGCGCCGCAACGAGATAAAGACCCGCCAATGTGTCTATATCAGCCGTGACGTCCACGGCAAGATCCTCAGAATCGTGAACGACATCGCCGGAGGGGAAATCTCAGTAGGCGGATATGTGGATACCGTGCTGCGCCAGCATCTGGAACAGCACAAGGAGAGAATCAACGAACTGTACAAGAAACAACGTGAAGATCTGATTTGAAAATGGAAAAAGAAATGACACCGAATGAAAAAAGACCACAGCAAGACTGCGGAGGTATGTTTACCCAAGTGCAGGCGAGTGTGGAAATACTGTCGCCTGTCCCGGTAAGCGGCAAATGCAGTGAGAAGGACTATGAACGCCTGTTCATCCGCGACCCGGAAGTAAAGGCACGTGAGGGGAAGATGGCGTATGTGCGCCCGGAGTACCACGAGCGTATCATGCGTATCACCCGTGTAATCGGGCATGACCGGCTTACGCTGTCCGCTTACATCGACCATGTGCTGACGCACCACTTCAACCAGTGCGAAGATGCGATAAAGAGCCTTTATGCCCGAAATTACAATTCAGTATTCTAACCAAAAACGGAAGGATATGAATTACACAATCAGCATGACAGACATTCTGCTGGCGGTATCGGTCGGCTGCAACCTCTGGTTCCTGTTCCTGCTCCTTTACGAGCGCATCATGGACACGCGGATTGTCCGCTTCTTCAAGGGCATTGTCGGATTATGGCGGTCACTGGACGGGAATGAGGCTAAACGCATAGCGGCACACGAGGAAGTCCCTGCGGAAAAGGCGGACATCATCGGCAAGAGCCGTTTCAGGATGGCATCCACCCGGACAACCGCTGCCATACCGACGCAAGAAGCCGCCACTATTGAAAAAGGCATTGAGCTGTCGGAGGAAGAGGCTACTTTTGACGACGGAAAAACGGGAAACGCATCCCGCCCGGCACAAGTCCCGGAGGAAAAACTCGATGAGACCTTCACGAGCATACCGCCGGAGGAACTGGGATACGGGGACGACGAACCGGAAGAGGACGCCTCGGACACGCCACGGGCTTCGGGCAGCAGCTTTGACGAGATTGACGACGCCTGCAAGACCGCCAAAAACCCGGACGCGACACAGGCGGAACGTGAAAAGGCGGCTAAGGTGTTCACCGACATGGAGGGCACGGAGTTGTACGAGAAAATGATGGAAGGCTCTTCGGAGATAGGCATCCGCATCAAGGGGCTTATCGAGATTCGGCTGAAGAAATCTGAAAAGGAGTTCGTCGTGCCGGACAACATCGAGGAGTTCGACATTCGCAACTATGTATGACAACAATAAAAGAAATGAACATGAAAGAATGACATCAACCCACGCGGCGAGGAAACGCAAGGCGCATCCCCATCCGCAACGGACACGCCCACGTCCGTGGAAACAAACGGGCATCCACTAAAACCAAAGTAAAGAAACAAAGTATCAACCGCCCGACAAAGGACCATCCACCCTTTTGACGGCAAAAAACAAGAACAGTTTATGAACAAGAACATCTTGAAAAACAGAAAAGCAATCCTCTCCGCGGCACTTGTCATCGCCGCAACCGCCTCCGCTTTCGCGCAGGGAAACGGCATCGCGGGCATCAACGAAGCCACCTCTATGGTGAGTTCTTATTTCGACCCCGGAACTAAACTGATATACGCCATCGGTGCAGTCGTCGGGCTTATCGGGGGCGTAAAAGTGTACGGCAAGTTTTCATCGGGCGACCCCGACACCAGCAAGACAGCCGCCTCGTGGTTCGGCGCGTGCATCTTCCTGATTGTTGCCGCCACCATCCTGCGCTCATTCTTCCTTTAATAAATAATGTATGGCTGAATACCCAATCAACAAGGGTATCGGCCGTCCGGTAGAGTTCAAGGGCTTGAAGGCACAGTACCTCTTCATCTTCTGCGGAGGTCTGCTGGCTCTCTTCGTCCTGTTCGTCATCCTCTACATGGTCGGTATCGACCAGTGGATATGTATCGGCTTCGGCGCGGCATCGTCCTCCCTCCTTGTATGGCAGACCTTCGCGCTGAACGCCCGGTACGGTGAACACGGGCTGATGAAATTAGGAGCGGCACGGAGCCATCCCCGATACCTTATCAACCGGCGGCGGATAACCCGTCTGTTCAAACGACAACGAAAGGAAGAAAGACAATGAGGAATACATCGAAAATGACAACACTGGAAAACAGGTTCCCACTTTTAGCGGTGGAGCATGGCTGCATCATCTCAAAGGACGCCGACATCACGGTGGCTTTCGAGGTGGAACTACCGGAACTTTACACCGTGACGGGTGCGGAGTACGAGGCGATACACAGTTGCTGGTGCAAGGCTATCAAGGTGCTGCCGGACTACTCCGTCGTCCACAAACAGGACTGGTTCATCAAGGAACGCTACAAACCGGAGCTTCAGAAGGACGACATGAGCTTTTTAAGCCGCTCTTTCGAGCGTCACTTCAACGAGCGTCCGTACCTGAAACACACCTGCTACCTCTACCTGACCAAGACAACAAAGGAGCGTAACCGGATGCAGAGCAATTTCAGCACGCTGTGCCGGGGACATATCATCCCGAAGGAGCTGGACAGGGAAACCACGACCAAGTTCTTGGAAGCCTGCGAACAGTTCGAGCGCATCATGAACGACAGCGGGCTTGTCAGGCTGCGCCGCCTCTCCACCGATGAGATTGTGGGTACTGAGGGAAAGACGGGACTTATTGAACGCTACTTCTCGCTCATGCCGGAAGGTGACACCACCTTGCAGGACATCGAGCTTTCGGCAAGGGAGATGCGCATCGGCGACAACCGCCTGTGTCTGCACACCCTCTCCGACGCGGAAGACCTGCCGGGCAAGGTGGCTACCGACACCCGTTACGAGAAGCTCTCCACCGACCGGAGTGACTGCCGACTGTCATTCGCCTCCCCGGTGGGGCTTCTGCTCTCCTGCAACCATATCTACAACCAGTATGTGCTGATAGACAACAGTGAGGAAACCTTGCAGAAGTTCGAGAAGTCCGCCCGTAACATGCAGTCGCTATCTCGCTATTCAAGGAGCAACAGCATCAACCGCGAGTGGATAGACCAATACCTGAACGAAGCCCATTCCTACGGACTGACCTCGGTACGGGCACACTTCAACGTCATGGCGTGGAGCGACGATGCGGAGGAACTGAAGCATATCAAGAACGACGTGGGCAGCCAGTTGGCAAGCATGGAATGCGTGCCGCGCCACAACACCATCGACTGCCCGACACTCTACTGGGCGGCGATACCCGGCAATGCGGCGGACTTCCCGGCGGAAGAGAGTTTCCACACCTTCATCGAACAGGCGGTGTGCCTGTTCACAGAGGAAACCAACTACCGCAGCTCGCTCTCGCCCTTCGGCATCAAGATGGTGGACAGGCTCACGGGAAAACCGCTGCACCTTGACATCTCCGACCTGCCCATGAAGCGAGGTATCACGACCAACCGCAACAAGTTCGTGCTGGGTCCTTCGGGCAGCGGCAAGTCTTTCTTCATGAACCACCTCGTGCGCCAATATTATGAGCAAGGCGCACATGTGGTATTGGTGGACACGGGAAACTCCTATCAGGGCTTGTGCGGCATGATCCGACGCAAGACAGGCGGAGCGGACGGTGTGTATTTCACCTACACGGAAGATAAGCCCATCAGCTTCAACCCGTTCTACACCGACGATTACATCTTCGACGTGGAGAAGAAGGACAGCATCAAGACCCTGTTGCTGACGCTCTGGAAGTCGGAGGACGACAAGGTGACAAAGACGGAGAGCGGCGAGCTGGGCAGTGCCGTGAGTGCCTATATTGAGCGCATCCAATCCGACCGTAGCATCGTGCCGTCGTTCAACACCTTCTACGAGTATATGCGTGACGACTACCGCAAGGAACTGGCACAGCGTGACATCAAGGTGGAGAAGTCCGACTTCAACATCGACAACATGCTCACCACCATGCGGCAGTATTACCGGGGCGGGCGTTACGATTTCCTGCTCAACTCCACGGAGAACATCGACCTGCTCGGCAAGCGGTTCATCGTCTTCGAGATAGATTCGATTAAAGAAAACCGCGAACTGTTCCCCGTCGTGACCATCATCATCATGGAAGCCTTCATCAACAAGATGCGGCGGCTGAAAGGCGTGCGGAAACAGCTTATCGTGGAAGAGGCTTGGAAGGCCCTCTCATCGGCGAACATGGCTGAATATCTGCGCTATATGTATAAGACGGTCAGAAAATATTACGGCGAGGCAATCGTGGTGACGCAGGAGGTGGACGACATTATCAGTTCTCCGGTGGTCAAAGAGAGCATTATCAACAACTCGGATTGTAAAATCCTGCTTGACCAAAGGAAATATATGAACAAGTTCGACCAGATACAGGCGTTGCTCGGACTGACGGAAAAGGAGAAGTCGCAGATACTCTCCATCAACATGGCGAACAACCCTTCACGGCTCTACAAGGAGGTGTGGATAGGCTTGGGCGGCACGCAGTCGGCGGTCTATGCCACGGAGGTCAGCGCGGAAGAGTATCTGGCGTACACCACCGAGGAAACGGAAAAAGTGGAGGTTTACCGTCTGGCGGAGAAGCTGGGCGACGACATCGAAGCCGCCATCCGGCAGCTTGCCGAAAGGCGGAGAAACAAGGAATAACTAAAAAACAGAATGTATCAACCAAAAAAGAAAAACGCGTATGAATTTACCAAAAGTGAAAATGCTGCAAGTCAGCAAGTGCCTTATCGGATTGGCGGTCATGATGCTGCAATCCTGCGACGTGGCCGACAACCGCCGCGACATGCTGTGCGGGAACTGGGAGAGCGTGGAGGGAAAACCTGACGTGCTTATCTACAAGGAGGGCGAAGCCTACAAAGTGACGGTGTTCCGTCGTAGCGGTCTGCGCCGCAAGCTCAAGCCGGAAACCTATCTCTTGCAGGAGGAGAACGGCAACCTGTTCATGAACACCGGCTTCCGCATCGACGTGTCCTACAACGAGGCCACGGATGTGCTGACTTTCTCGCCAAACGGGGACTATGTGCGGGTGAAGCCGCAGCCGGGACATCCGACCGAAGAATAACAACCACTAAAATCCAAAGTAACATGAGAACAAGAATAACAATGATTATCTGCCTGTGCCTGCTTTTCGCGGGCAGGGCAAGCGCACAGTGGGTCGTAAGCGATCCGGGCAATCTAGCGCAGGGCATCATCAATGCCTCCAAAAACATCATCCATACCTCCAAGACCGCCACGAACATGGTGAGCAACTTTCAGGAGACGGTGAAAATCTATCAGCAGGGCAAGAAGTATTACGATGGTGCGCCCGTATAGGCGATATAATAAATATAGCATTGGCAAGCTATTAGGTAAGTGTTCCAATATTTACCTATCATCACCAGCTTATCTGCCCACGAAAGGACGGCAGGGAGTATAGCACGCTGGAAAGCCATAAGTCAATTAGTTATCAAATTGCAACTGAATGGTGAGATGAAACAGATAGATACGAGGATAAAATCCAAACTGATTGAATGATAGTCCAAGTGAACCCAGTATGTTTTATAGTGAAAGATAACTTAACTCGCTATACCGTAATACCTCTGTTGCGAGCGTCGTGTAGTAGAGGCAGGAACAAATTACGGCACAACCGCAGTAAGCGGTAACGGGCGGAAGTCATATCCGATAATCTATCATAGCCATGTTATTATATCGTAAACGGGGATTGCCTAAATCGGAACGCCGCAAGGCTATTAGGTACAGACCTATGAAAATCCGACAAGGCAACGGAGCTTCCGTAGTAGTCTGAGCAGGGGAAAGCCCTGTACATGGCGAAGGGAAGCAGCTAATAATTTTAATGCAAATAACGGAAAATGTGAGAGACATTATGAGAAGTCCAGAGTATGTATTAAACAGTCTAACGGAACACAGTGAAAATTTGAATTACAAGTTCGAACGCTTGTACCGTATCTTTTTCAATGAGGAAATGTATTACGTTGCCTACCAACGCATATATGCGAAACCGGGCAATATGACAGCAGGTGCAGATGGGAAAACCATTGACCAAATGAGCCTGAACCGAATTGAACAACTGATAACATCGTTGAAAGATGAGAGTTATCAGCCCCAACCCTCAAAACGGGTGTATATCCCAAAGAAAAATGGGAAAATGCGTCCATTAGGTGTACCAGCTTTTAACGATAAATTATTGCAGGAAGTGGTCAGAATGATATTGGAAGCCATCTATGAAAGACAGTTTGAAAAAACGTCGCATGGCTTCCGACCCCTAAGAAGCTGCCACACTGCCTTGTCTGATATTCAGAAGACATTTTCGGGCGTGAAATGGTTCGTAGAAGGTGATATTAAGGGATTTTTCGACAATATCAATCATGAGATACTGATAGGTATTCTGAAAGAACGTATCGCTGACGAAAGATTTATTCGCTTGATTAGAAAATTTCTGAATGCAGGATATATCGAAGACTGGAACTTTCATAACTCCTACAGCGGAACACCGCAAGGCGGAATTGTCAGCCCTATCTTGGCAAACATATACCTTGATAAGTTGGATAAATTCATGAAGGAATACACTGAAAAATTTGATAAGGGGAAAGAACGGAAAAGAACCAAACAGGCAGTATCACTTGAAGGCAAACGACACCGTATTCTGAAAAAGTTGAAAGTGGTAAAAGACAAAAATGAAAGGTCAGAATTGATAAGACAATATAAGGCTTATCAAAAAGAAGGTTTGCAGTATTCTGATGGTGACGAAATGGATATGAACTACAGAAAACTCAAATACGTGAGATATGCGGATGATTTTCTAATTGGAATCATTGGCAGTAAACAAGATGCTATCATCATCAAAGAGGACATAAAGAACTTCCTCTATGAAAAGTTGGCTCTTACACTGTCCGATGAGAAAACACTTATCACCCATGCTGAAAACGCTGCAAAATTTCTCGGATATGAGATTTTTGTAAGGAAATCCAATGACACCAAAAGAAGCAAATACGGAGTACTAAGACGTGTCTTCAATAAGAGGATACAATTGGCACTTGGAAAGGATACGTTTAAGAAAAAGTTGCTCGAATATCGTGTTTTAGAAATAAAGATACACAACGGCAAGGAGTATTGGAAAGCAAAATCCCGTC
Source organism: Parabacteroides sp. MSK.9.14 (assembly GCF_019041495.1). Taxonomy (NCBI): domain Bacteria; kingdom Pseudomonadati; phylum Bacteroidota; class Bacteroidia; order Bacteroidales; family Tannerellaceae; genus Parabacteroides; species Parabacteroides sp. MSK.9.14. The sequence goes on along the minus strand of NZ_JAHPXO010000007.1, from coordinate 128,953 downwards.
CCAAACTTTCAAACAACAATGACTTTGAGATACTTGACAGGTACAACAAGGAAATAAAGGGCATTTACAATTACTATTGTTTGGCTAATAATTGTAGTAGTCTGTCAAAACTTGGGTATATCATGAAATATAGTATGTACAAAACATTTGCGCAGAAATATCGGACAACGATGTCGCAAATCCGAAAAAAGTACACCAAGAATGGACTTTTTTCAGTTAGATACTATTTAAAGAACGGTACTGCCAAAGACTTGACCTTTTATCATGGTGGGTTCAAAAAGAAAAATCCAATGAACATTAAGGATTTAGACAACTTGCCCAAATTCACATATCATCCTACAAACACAAGTCTTATAGATAGGCTGAAAGCGGAAAAATGTGAATTATGTGGAGCAGTCGATAAGTTAGTGATGCACCATGTGAGAAAATTAAAAAATCTTCAAGGGAAAACTACCTGCGAAAAACAAATGATGGCTCGCAAACGAAAGACTATTGCCATATGTGGTAAGTGTTACAAAAAACTCAGTAACAATGAATAGATTGATATTATTAGTAGAAAGCCGGATACGCGGAGACGTGTACGTCCGGTTTGGGGGCGAGCTTCCGAAAACCCACCGTAGTAATACGGCAGGGCGTTGGATGCTTAGCCTACCCCTCAAATCGGTGAACAATCTGGTCAAGGACGCCCGCAAGGTGCAGCAGACCATCCTGATGGTGGGCGACATCACAGACATCTATGTGAACAGTTTCCAACGGATGCTCCGTGACGGGAATTTCAGACCCGAAGAGCTTTCCGCAATCGCTTTCGGCTACACGAAACTGCTGGAGGAAAGCAACGAAGTGTTGACGGAACTCAGGAACGTGGTGAACATCACCACGCTCTCCATGACCGACAAGGAGCGCATGGACGTGGTGGAACGCTGCCACTCGAAGATGAAGCGTTACCGCAACCTCGTGAGCTACTACACGAACAAGAACATCTCCGTGAGTTACCTGCGTGCGAAAAAGAAGAACGACCTCGACCGCATCATGGGGCTGTACGGGAACATGAACGAAAGATACTGGTAGCCTATGAAGTTCGACAACCTTCATCAGATTTTACGTTCACTTTATGAGCAGATGATGCCGCTGTGTGGGGACATGGCTGGTGTGGCGAAAGGCATCGCCGGGCTGGGTGCGCTGTTCTACGTCGCCTACCGGGTATGGCAGTCGCTGGCGAGAGCTGAACCGATAGACGTATTCCCGATGCTCCGTCCTTTTGCCATCGGTCTGTGCATCATGTTCTTCCCGACTGTGGTGCTGGGCACGATAAACAGCATCCTCTCACCCGTCGTACAGGGCACGGCAAAGATGCTGGAGGCGGAAACGCTGGACATGAACCGATACCGGGAGCAGAAGGACAAACTGGAATACGAGGCGATGGTACGCAACCCCGAAACCGCCTACCTCGTGTCCAACGAGGAATTTGACAAGCAACTGGAGGAACTCGGCTGGTCGCCCTCCGACATGGTGACGATGGCGGGAATGTATATCGACCGGGGAATGTACAACATGAAGAAGAGCATCCGCGACTTCTTCCGCGAGATACTCGAACTGCTGTTCCAAGCCGCCGCCCTCGTGATAGACACCGTCCGCACCTTCTTTCTCGTGGTGCTGGCGATTCTCGGTCCGATAGCCTTCGCCCTGTCGGTATGGGACGGTTTCCAAAACACGCTCACGCAGTGGATATGCCGCTATATACAGGTCTATCTGTGGCTACCGGTATCGGACATGTTCAGCACCATACTGGCGAAGATACAGGTTCTGATGCTGCAAAACGACATCGAGCGGATGCAGGCAGACCCGAACTTCTCGCTGGATTCGAGCGACGGGGTGTATATCGTATTCCTCTGCATCGGCATCATCGGCTACTTTACCATTCCCACCGTTGCGGGCTGGATTATCCAAGCCGGAGGCATGGGCGGTTACGGTCGCAACGTGAACCAGATGGCGGGACGAGCCGGAAGCATGGCGGGCAGCGTGGCGGGTGCAGCCGCAGGAAACGCAGTCGGACGTGTCGGCAAATTGCTGAAATAATCAATGTGCAATCATAAATTGGAAAATATAAATGGAATTCAAATCACTTAGAAACATCGAATCGTCGTTCAGGCAGATACGCCTGTTCGGTATCGTCTTCCTCTCGCTGTGCGCCGTGGTGACGGTGTGGAGCGTGTGGAACTCCTACCGTTTCGCAGAGAAGCAACGGGAGAAAATCTATGTGCTGGACAACGGCAAGAGCCTGATGCTCGCCTTGTCTCAGGATTTGTCGCAGAACCGCCCGGCGGAGGCACGGGAACATGTGCGCCGTTTCCACGAGATGTTCTTCACGCTATCACCTGAAAAAAGCGCGATTGAACACAACGTGAAACGTGCCTTGCTGCTGGCGGACAAGAGCGTGTACCACTATTATTCGGACTTCGCGGAGAAGGGGTACTACAACCGCATCATCGCCGGGAACATCAACCAAGTGCTGAAGGTGGACAGCGTGGTGTGCGACTTCAACGCCTATCCCTACCGTGCCGTGACCTACGCCACACAGAAAATCATCCGGCAGAGCAACGTCACCGAGCGCAGCCTCGTGACCACCTGCCGCCTGCTGAACGCATCGCGGTCGGATGACAACCCGAACGGTTTTACCATCGAGGGTTTCACCATCATTGAGAACAAGGATTTACAGACTATCAAACGGTAACAGGACATGAAAAGTATCAGAAAATCAATGTGGGGCATGTATTGGAAACTCCACGACAAACGGAAACGCTTGGCGGCAAGTCTCAAAGGGTATCTGGACGGCTTGCCGCCGGAAACACGCCGCCGCATCGTGCTGGGGATGTTCGCCGCCTTCGCGGTGCTTGCCCTTTACACCTTCGGCAGAGCCGTCTATGACATCGGCAGGAACGACGGCTCACATATGGAAACGGGACACGCCGGACGGGTGGAACTGCCGACCCCGGCGGAAACAGGCAATCACTTAACACCTTATTTATATGGAACAGACAAAGAATGAACCGACGAAAGAGAACAAAGCTGCTCCCGAAACGGGGAAACCGAAAAAGGAGCGCGAACCGCTGACAGAGGCGCAACGGCTGAAACGGCAGAAGATGATCGTGCTGCCCGCTATGGTGTTGGTGTTCATCGGGGCGATGTGGCTGATATTCGCCCCGTCCTCCGGCAAGGAGCAACCGCCGGGAACGGACGGATACAACACCGAGATGCCCGACGCTGACAAGGCGAACCGGCAGATTATCGGCGACAAGCTGAAAGCCTACGAGCATGGGGAGATGGAAGAGCGTCAGGAGAGCCGCAACCGTGCCATCGGGCAGCTGGGCGACATGTTCGACCGCGAGATAGCGGGAACGGAGAACGGAGTGGACTTCGACCTCGCCAATCCGGGCGGCAAGGAAGAAAGGGCAAAGCCAGCCACGCCGCAGACCATCCAGTCCTCCGCAGCCGCCTACCGTGACCTGAACGCCACGCTCGGAAACTTCTACGACCAGCCGAAAAACGACAATGCGGAGATGGACGAATTGTTGGAGCGCATCGCATCGCTGGAGTCGGAACTGGAAAGCGAGAGGGGCAAGGCTTCCTCTATGGACGAGCAGGTGGCTCTTATGGAGAAGTCCTACGAGCTGGCGGCAAAGTACATGGGCGGTCAGAACGGAGGACAGCCATCGGCGGAACAGAGGGCAGAGCCAACTACCGTGCAGAAAGGGAAGAAGAACAAGGCAATGCCTATCAGACAGGTGGAGCATCAAGTAGTTTCTTCACTCTCACAGCCTATGAGTAACGCGGAGTTTGTCGCCGCCTTATCGCAGGAACGCAACCGGGGTTTCAACACGGCTGTCGGCACGGCGGAGGTATTGGACAGGAACACCATACCGGCGTGCGTGCATGGGGCGCAGAGCGTGACGGACGGGCAGACGGTAAGGCTGCGCCTGCTGGAGCCTATGGCGGTGGCAGGCAGGACAATACCCCGGGGTGCGGTGGTGGTCGGCACGGGCAAGATACAGGGTGAGCGGCTCGACATCGAGATTACCTCGCTGGAATACGACGGCACGATTATCCCCGTGGAGCTTGCGGTCTATGACACGGACGGACAGCCCGGCATCTTCATCCCGAACTCGATGGAGATGAACGCCGTCCGGGAGGTCGCCGCCAACATGGGCGGCTCGCTGGGAAGCAGCATCAACATCTCCACCAATGCCGGGGCGCAGCTCGCCTCCGACTTGGGCAAGGGGCTGATACAAGGCACGAGCCAGTACATCGCCAAAAAGATGCGAACCGTCAAGGTGCATCTGAAAGCCGGGTACAGGGTCATGCTTTACCAAGAAAAATATTGAAAACAATAAAAATTACCACTAAAATCCAAAAGTAATGAGAAAAGTAATCATCATGTTTGCCCTCGCTATGGGCATCATAACTGCCAACGCGCAGGAGAATGTAACCGTTGAAACGACCAACGGAAGTGAACAACCGACCTTGACGAAGGAGGTCTATCCGCAGAAGGAGGCGGACGGCGACCTATATCACGGGCTGTCACGCAAGCTGACCTTCGACCGCATGATACCGCCGCACGGTCTGGAAGTGACCTACGACAAGACCGTCCACGTCATTTTTCCGGCGGAGGTGCGCTATGTCGATTTAGGCTCGCCCGACCTGATTGCCGGGAAAGCCGACGGAGCGGAGAACATCATCCGTGTGAAGGCTACCGTAAGGAATTTTCCCAACGAAACGAATATGTCCGTCATCACGGAGGACGGCAGTTTCTACACCTTCAACGTGAAGTACGCCGCCGAACCGCTGTTGCTCAACGTGGAGATGTGCGACTTCATCCATGACGGCAGCACGGTGAACCGCCCGAACAACGCGCAGGAAATCTATCTGAAAGAGCTGGGCAGCGAAAGCCCGATGCTGGTGCGCCTTATCATGAAGTCCATCCACAAACAGAACAAGCGCGAGGTGAAGCATATCGGCTGCAAGCGTTTCGGCATCCAATACCTGTTGAAAGGCATCTACACGCACAACGGCTTGCTTTATTTCCACACGGAGATAAAGAACCAGAGCAACGTGCCTTTCGATGTGGACTACATCACTTGGAAAATCGTGGACAAGAAGGTTGCGAAGCGTACTGCCGTGCAGGAGCAGATTATTCTGCCGCTCCGCGCGCAGAACTACGCCACCCTCGTGCCGGGCAAAAAGAGCGAGCGCACGGTCTTCACGATGGCGAAGTTCACCATCCCCGATGACAAGTGCCTCGTGGTGGAATTGAACGAGAAGAACGGCGGCCGTCACCAGTCCTTCGTGATTGAGAACGAGGATTTGGTACGCGCGGGTACCATCAACGAACTTCAAGTACGCTGACCATGAGAAAGTACATCGCAATAATCATCGCGTCGCTTGCCCTTTTTACAGGGCAGGCGCACGCCCAGCGGTGTCTGCCGAAGATGCAGGGCATCGAGGTGAGGGCGGACATGGCGGACGGCTTCAATCTCGGCGGCAAGGACGGCGGGTACAGCTTCGGGGCGGCTCTCTCCACCTACACGAAGAAGGGGAACAAGTGGGTGTTCGGTGGCGAATACCTGTTGAAGAACAATCCCTACAAGGACACCAAGATACCCGTGGCGCAGTTCACGGCGGAGGGCGGCTATTACTTCAAGATACTGTCGGACGCCCGAAAGATTGTTTTCGTCTATGCCGGGGCTTCGGCTCTCGCCGGATATGAGGCGGTAAATTGGGGGAAGAAGGTGCTGCATGACGGCTCCACGCTGCACGACCGGGACGCCTTCATCTACGGCGGTGCGCTGACGCTCGATGTGGAGTGTTACGTGGCAGACCGTATCGCCCTGCTTGCCAACCTGCGGGAGCGTTGCCTTTGGGGTGGCGACACACGGAAGTTCCACACGCAGTTCGGGGTCGGTATCAAGTTCATCATCAACTGACACGGGCATGGAAAGGACGGAAATAGATGCTGTCAGAAGGATGCCGCTTGCGGATTTTCTCGCACGGCTGGGGCATGAGCCTGTCAGAAGGAGCGGTAACGAGCTGTGGTATCTTGCCCCGTACAGGGGCGAGCGCACATCCTCTTTCCGTGTGAACGTGGCGAAACAGCTCTGGTACGACTTCGGTTTGGGCAAGGGCGGCGACATCTTCACGCTTGCCGGGGAGTTTCTGCAAAGCGATGACTTCATGAAGCAAGCGAAGTTCATAGCGGAAGCCGCCAATATGACGGTTGCCGGATGGGAAAAGCCCGTCTATCTCTCGAAGCCGACCGAATCCGTTTTTGAGGATGTGGAGGTCGCTCCGCTGCTCCGCTCACTGCTGACGGAGTATTTAGAGGAACGGGGCATCCCTTACGCCATCGCATCCCGTCACTGCTGCCGCTTGAACTACGGTGTGCGTGGGAAACGGTATTTTGCCGTTGGCTTTCCGAACATGGCAGGTGGCTATGAAGTCAGAAGCCGATATTTCAAGGGTTGCATACCTCCGAAGTCTGTATCACTGGTAAAGGCGAATGACATCCCGGCTGACGAGTGCCTCGTGTTCGAGGGCTTCATGGACTTTCTCTCTGCCGTGACGCTTGGTGTAACCGGTAACGCTGACTGTCTTGTGCTGAACTCAGTCGCCAACGTGGAGAAGGCGGCGGGATTGCTGGACGGATACGGGCGCATCGGCTGCTTCCTCGACCGTGACGAAGCCGGACGGCGGACGCTTGCCGCACTTACCATGCGATACGGGGAACGTGTCACCGACCGTTCCTCCCTCTATGACGGTTGCAAGGACTTGAACGAGTACCTGCAACTGACAACGAAAAAACAGAAAAACAACCATCTAAAAATCGAAGAACAATGAACATACTGAACAACAGAAACAAGAGAACATCAATATTCAAGGCAGTGGCGTTATGCCTGATAGCCGCCATGTCATTCACCCTCGTGTCATGTGACGATGACATGGACATCCAGCAGTCCTATCCCTTCACGGTGGAGGTCATGCCCGTGCCGAACAAGGTAGTAAAGGGGCAGACAGTGGAAATCCGCTGTGAACTGAAAAAGGAGGGCGACTTTTCGGGTACGCTCTATACCATCCGCTATTTCCAGTTCGAGGGGGAAGGCTCGCTCAAAATGGATAACGGCATCACCTTCCTGCCTAACGACCGCTACCTGCTGGAGAACGAAAAATTCCGCCTGTACTACACGGCGGCGGGTGATGAGGCGCATAATTTCATCGTGGTGGTGGAGGATAACTTTAGCAACTCCTACGAACTGGAATTTGACTTCAACAACAGGAATGTAAAGGACGACGATCTTACCATCGTTCCCATCGGCAACTTCAGCCCCTTGTTGAAATGATGCGTGTATTCATGACAATGCTCTGTTCACTTCTGACGGTCTGTTCTGTGTCCGCGCAGATCAGCCGCCAAGAGGGAACGGACGGGCAGGCGGCAATCTACCGACTGCCGCTTATGGAACGTGCTTTTTTATGCTGCCGCTACTTTGAAGGCTGGCACTCAGAAAAACACTACCCATACGTCGGTTGGGGTCACAAACTTTTGCCAAACGAGAAGTATTCGGCACGAACCATGACAAAACGGGATGCGGATGAACTTTTGCGGAAAGACCTGCGCAAATTTGTCGCCATGTTCCGTAAATTCGGGGTTGATTCGATTTTGCTTGGCACGTTAGCTTACAATGTGGGACCGGCGAAGCTGTTAGGCAGCAAAACAATCCCCAAAAGCACCTTAATCAAGAAGCTGGAAGCTGGTGACAGGAACATCTACCGTGAGTATATAGCCTTCTGCAACTACAAAGGAAAACGCCACGCCATGCTGCTCAAACGGAGAAAGGCGGAGTTTGCGCTGTTGTATATCCCATAAAAGGACTGACAAAACTGGCAAAAGACGTGCCATATTTAACTTGGCACGTCTTTTGCTCTATCACTTGATAGATTATCGTAGGATTTTCTCGTTAATTGACATCGTTGAGCCATTTTTGCCTATCGGTTTCCAAATAACACTTCAAGTTGTAAGTGTTGTGAGAGCAATACAAAACATAGTTATTAACCATAAAAAGTATAGCGAAATTATGAAGAAAGTATTTAGGAAAATTCAGAAAGGAACAACAAAAATGATTGAACGTATCAAATCGTTGGGGGAAATGGAGACGAAGCAGAAATGTGTAGTTCAACGGTTCGAGATTATCATTCCCCTCCACCAAAAAATAACGACCCAATATATAGCCTCCGCAAGTTTTACTTGCGGATTTTTTAGTTATCGCAGATTGGACAAAGGTTTCTTTGCTACTTTCTTTGTCCGCCATCATGCTCACTGAAAGAAAGTAGGGCGGCTCTCGCCGCCCCGCCACTCAAAAGCGTGTGTAAAGTCCCGTCACCATCGTGAACATTTCCTCCAGCATATCAAAATAGATACCCTCGTGTACGGCAATGTCCTTTGTCTTGCACTCAAAGGTCTTTTTGCTGAACGTCCTGCGGTAGAAGCGCATATTGTAGAGGTCTGCCCCTTCGTCATAGATGATGTCAAGGCGGTTGGCACTTGTTTTGTTCCTTGCAAGGCTCATCCGTAAGCCGTTGCCCATATCTATGAAATCACGGCTACCTGTCATGGCGGTGAAGCGTTTTCCGCCTATCTGCTGTAATATCGTCTTGGCTATCATATCTTTTGTTTTTAGGGTTTTAAGTATTGGCGGTGCGGACACCGCCATCCCGTTCAAAATTCTCGCATTTCGGAAATGGGGGTCTGCCGTTGTAGCCACTCTTTCACACATTCCATATTGTACTCGCTCGTGATGACTGCCGTATGGCTGTCGGTGGCGGTGAAACGTGTGCTTTCGTAATCATCTATCCACCCCTTGAGGGTGTCCGTTCCCCACGCTCCGGTATCGTCAAAGATACCGTCCAATGCCGTGATAGGTTCGCTGAACTTGACTATCAGCGTTTGATAGGTCGTGTTCATAGTCTGTCCTCCTTTCCCTTCTTTGCGTTCAGCCACTTGTCCCGTGCGGCTCGGCACTCGTCCAACGTGGGTTTGACACAAGAGAACAATTCTCTGTCTATGGGGTGGCGGTAGTCGTACTGCACAAGTGTCCGCCTGCGTCTTCCGATACCCGATTGGAAACGCTCGTATTTCTCCGTACCTGCTTCCGCGCAGGTGCTTACTCCGTTGATGGTCATTCGTGTTGTCATAATGTTGCTTTTTAGATGGTTAAAAATGTACTGACAGAACTCTGTTCTTCATCACCATTTCGGGGTTGCTTGTGTAGCGTTGGTGCAGGTAGAAATGGTGTGAGCCGAAGCCGTAAAGGAAAAACTTGTCAAGTTCGTGCTTCTCGGCAAACTCCTTTACGCTCTTTCTCAATTCCCCCTCACTCGTTGTGAGAGTGAGGAGGTTCACAAATTCAAGGAACATCGTGGGGATTGCATCATCCCACACACAAATCATACTTTCAATTCTTACTTCCATATCAATGTTGTTTTAGGGGTTATGCTATGCCGCTTTCATCCGCTCACGGATAAGGTTGGCGTTCTTGTTCACAAGGTCTATGATGCGCTCGTGATATTCGGTGTCCTGGTTGTGCTTGCCGTGGCACTGCACCACTTCGAGGGTTCGCAAGTCCACCTCTACGGTTTCAATAATCTCATCGCCAATCCTTGCCGATAGTATGAGGGTGTCGGCTTTCTTGTAGTATCCACTGCCAAACACGCAGATGCCCTGCGTCTTGCCCTCGTTGTAATACTCGTCTATGCTTTCAAGCACCTTGACGATTATTTCCTCGTCCGTGATTACCAAGCCGAAGAATTTGGATTTGTTGGCGATGAAATCCTCCGCATCTTTCTTTCGTTGGAGTTGTCGCTGTTGCTCACGCTCACGCCTTTCAATCTCCCAACGGCGTTGCTCTGCGGCTCTTTCCTTCTCGTGTATGGCTTCAATTTTTCGGGTTGCGTTGTCGTGTGCCGCCATGAAATCTTCGGGACAGATGTTCTTCGGGTTACGGAGGTCTTGACCGAGTTTTTTGAGCATACGCAGATAGTCGCACCACATTGAGAGGTTGTCTATCTGATACTTGTGACGCTTGGCAATCAGATATGATGCCCAACATTCATCGGCAGTACGGGTATTGAAAAGAAAGTGTTTCATGACCTCAATCTCACCGCCTTTCATAAGGGTTTCAATTCTTGGGTCTGAAAGCAAGGCTTTGAAAAGACGCACGGGGGAGATGCCGTGGAAATCGCCCTTGAAGCCGTTACGTCTGAGTTGGGGCAATATCCTCATCTTTGGATATGCACAGCTTCTTGCCACCACATCATCGTATAGGCTGTTGTGCGGTCTTACCTCCATATCGCTGCCTAATGCCCACACATCGCAATAGCAGAAAAGGAAGCCACGGAGCAACGCCATGTCCGTAACCTTGCCGTCGGGTGAAATCCAACGCTGCACGACCTCGTGGCAGTAGAAACGCATCGGTTCGCCTTTCCTGCTCTCGCATCTGACCTGCGCCACGCGGATTACCTGATACCCTTTGCAGGTGGTTATCACGCTGAAATTCTGCGTTTCCTTGTAGATGCGTCTGCGTGTGTCCTGCACTTTGAGTTCGGCATGGCATTTGGGGCAGGTGCAGCCTTCAAGGGTGTCGCATAGTCCGCTGTCGCTGTGCCACTCGTGACCGCAGTCGGAACAGGTGATGTTCCCTTTCTTGGTGCGGTAGCCGATATGCTCAACGCAGTGGCGGTATGCCCAATCTATTTGTGTCGCTGATATGGGGCGAAGGTTGGCGGAAAGTCTTGCCACCTCTTTCTGTATCTTGGTCTTCGGTTTCATAAGCCTAAATCAAATAATGAGGGTTGGGGTTGGTTTTCTTTTCTCGCTGACGGTCTGTGGCGGTTCTGCAACTTGCGGAGTTCCTCCTCTTGGTATTTGCGGACAGCGTTCTGACGTGCCTCCGCCTTTTCCTCTGCCGTGAGTTTCACAACGTGGTTCACAACCACTTGGCAGTCCATCGGTTTGCCCACCTCTATCTCGTTTTCCTCATAGTAGTGGATGGCTTGCCCGAATATCTCTCCGTCCGTGAAACCGTTGCAACCGCTTTTCTGCACATAGTTCAGAATGTGGGTCACGCACTCGTCCATGTTCTTGGCAGGGTTGCGGTACTTCTTTGCAAATAGCGCATCTTCCTCCGCACGCTGTTCCAAGTACATATATATCGTTCTCTTGAAATGGTCTGTTCCTTTCATATCGCTGTCATTTTTAGATTATCTGTTTCAGTATCTCTCTCCAATAGGTCGGCTCTACCTCGCTGAGAAGGAAGTCCATGAAATCCCTCCGTGCGTCCTTGTTCAGTTCGTGGTACAATCTTCGGAAAGTTTCAAAATTGCCGTTGATGTACGTTTCCACCATATACACGAAGATGTTGTCCACCTCGTAATATCTGCACTGCTGCGCTGCCGTCTTGCTGTTTCTTTTTGCCATGTCGGTAAGGGTTAAAGGGTGAATAACCAAAGGATGAAGCCAAAGAAGGCAATGGTGGAAAGGATAGCCACGATTACACCTATCGCCACTCGGAACACTCCGTTTACAATCTCTCTGATGATGCCCCAAAGGATGCCGAACACCCCGAAGGCGGTGCGCATCATCAAGCCGCATATCGCCAACCCGATGTGTTGCGCCATTTGTCTGAAATTTGCCGTTGCCGTCATATCTTCGCTGTTTTTGATTTTTTTGTTTTTAATGCGGATTCAAGAGCTGAGGGAGTTGAGTTTCAAACTATCTTATCTGCCTCTCGTTTATCCGACATTTTTTTTATGCGTCTTTCTGTCGCATCGGTCGTTTTCGTTTCGGGTGCTTGAAAAGGTAGGGATTAGGGAATGCAAGGTTTTTCGGTCAAAATACTACCCGCAGGGCTGGAGATTTTTACCGAAAACAGGAGGCTTGACCTTGCTTTCCCGTCCAATCCCGGAATTACCTTTGCGCCCAGAACGAAAATGACTGACTGATGCGGCTTACTGAAAGGCGCAAAATGGAGGTAAACGAAAACAGAGGCAGATTGTGTAGAAAAAAACTTCAGGGGAAAATCCGTAAAAAAAAGAATCACCAAAAGGAAAAAGACATCACCGGAAGCGTGAAAAGGGCAAACCACAACAAAGGAAGTATGATTGTTTCCGATCCGACGGAACTTGTTCAGCCGGGTGGCAACAATCATTCTTCCCGGTTTGTCCGGCTGTGTGTGGGCGCCTGTTTCATTCATGGGGCAGGCTGACACACTCTGCATTCACTTTCCGCTTCCGGCAAAAGAGACAGCGAAAAAAGAAAAATCATTTGAAAACCCGTAAAAGCACCTCTTGGCATAGGCGCAAAAGAAAGGGGCATTGCTTCATCTGTCTAAACATCGTTTAGGCGTGAGGCAATGCCCTTTTCTCCAGCTATGCGGTAGTCGGCACACGTTTGTTCCAAACTCGTTTTGGGCAATGGTGTGCCGACGGACAATACCGCTTTTACGGAAAATTCTTATGAATGAGGGGATAAAAAACGGGAGTTTATATCAAAATCTCGAATTAAATAGCTACTTTTGCATACGAAGAGTTCTTTGAAGGTTACGCAACGCGCAGAAGGATAATGCAGTAGATAACTAACTAAATCGTAACCTATTACTATCAAGAGCAATTAACCTACGCTCATTTCCAATAAATTACACTCTTTTCGTAACTTCAGCGTGCAAAAATACAGATATTTTTCATTTAATGCCGGCAGAAGGGGAATATTGATAACTATATAAGCAATATTGCCATTTACAATGCAACCATATTATCACTATCTTTGTTTTAATAATAATAAAAGGAAACAACATGACACCGATTGAATTAACAAAAACGGAATTTATACAGCGAGTAGGAAACTTCGAAGAAAGCCCCAAAGATTGGAAATATGTAGGAGACAAACCCTGCATCGTAGACTTTCATGCTCCCTGGTGCGGTTATTGCAAACGCTTGGAGCCGATACTCGATGAGTTTGCAAAAGAATACGACGGAAAACTCTACATCTATAAAGTCAATGTAGACAACGAAGAAGAACTGGAAGCAGCTTTCAAGATCCGGACGATCCCGACTTTGCTCCTCTGTCGTATGGACGGGAATAAAGAAATGATGCTCGGCACGATGGGTAAACCAGAACTTCGCAAAGTGATCGAAGGCATCTTATAATATATCTATCAAAGAGTAGAATACAGAAGGTATGAATCAGGAAAGCCAAGCGCTAATTCTGATTCATGCCTTCTACTTTTATACGGATCGAGCCTGGAGTCCGTTGGAAGCAGGAACAAAACAGATTCAGATCATTCGTCTTTTGCATGAACTCCTGTAATATCCGGCATTCCTCATCCGACCATGTTTCATAATGACGGGGATATTGTTTACGAACTCTCATTATCGACTCGGATACATCCGTTTTCTTGATACCCAATTGCCGGATACGCTCTTTGAAACCGGCCAGATCTTCATCCGTACAGTTGTTTACCGGATCGGCATCAAAGAAACCCGGACAAATCTTATTCCCGACCTGTTCCTGTTTCGGTACAGAGACAGGAATAGGTTCGAAAAGAACGGATTCCGGTTCTATTGCACCTAACTCCTTCCTTAAGTTTGAAATATGCTTCGCTGCTTCTGGAGAAATCAGTTTCACGGAACATTCATGACGGGAATAACTCCCATTTCTACGTGCAGAAAGCCAGTTAAAGGAACCTTCCACCAATACCGAATCATCAATCGCAAGCGATTTATTATGAATGCCTTTCAACAGAATCAACTTAACACCGTTTTCGGTTAAAGCCTTCCGCCCGGCAACGGCCTCCTTCCGCAACACACCGGTTTGTTTGTCACAATCCAAGCGGAAATCCGAATACACCACGACTTCCACACCCCGCTCTACCGCTTCCCGCATCAGAGGAATAAGATTATCATGTTCAATCGCCTGGATCGATATAAAAGGAGATACGATCAGCAACCTTTTTGTCGCATCTTTAAAGGCTTGCCGCAACAAACCGGTGTGTTCCTCCAATGTCGATAAACGTTCGGCCGGCTGGTAGCGGCAAAGTGGTTCCTTTTGCCGATAGATGAAATTGCCGGACACTTCGTTCGCAGGATCGTCAAACAACCATTTTGCCAAGTTACCGACGGGAGTATTCCGTTCGGGATGGAATATATTCATATTTCCGAACACCAGAAAATGATATTGCGCACGCGAAACAGCTACGTTGAGCATATTGTACTTCCCACCTTGCTCCATAAAATAAGAAGCATCACCGGGAGAATTGACCGATGAAAAAATCACGACCGGACACTGCGCTCCCTGCAAAGAGTGAACAGTGCCGATTGTCATACCGGCAAACGCTTCCGCCTCCGGCGACTGTTCCGCAAGACTACGGATGATTTCTTCCTGCGCCTTAAATGGGGTGACTACAGCCACTATTTTACGGATCGGCTCCTTGTAAGCGCTTTCCAACTTATCTTTTTCCGTTTCCAGCCAAGAGACGATTGCTGCCGCTTCCGCTCTGTTCAAGACACTGCCCGTCGCCCCTTTTTCACTGACTCCGTTTACATGGACATACCCTTTAGGCGGCAAGTCTTTATACTTCACCTTGTTTCCTTTCTTCGGCAGCAAACGGCCGTGATACACATAGTCGTTACAATAAGCAATGATAGGATCGAGACAACGCCTGTGTTCGGTCAAGAAAGCGCCTCTTTCACCGGCGACTTCGAAACTGCAACTCTTCCGCGCCATCTTCATGATGCTTCCGGACGAAGACAAGAAACCGTTTTCATGCAGAAACGCATACCGATCATCGGACTCGGAGGATACTAAGCCAAAACGTTTCAGATTAATACTGGAATATTCGTCCGAGATGGACCATATCGGTTCGATCTGTTCCACGTCTCCCACTAAAATAGCTTGCTTGGCAAGGCTGAAAGACGGAATTGCCAGTTCGGGAGATACCTGCCCCGATTCATCCACAATCAGCAAATCGATCGCATCATAGAGCGGCGCATCCCACTCCCCATTGTCCGCACAAACCATGTATTTCGGCAAAGAATGGAAAGTCGAAATAAAAACGGGCATCACACAGGCCAAACGCTTCAACCGTTCGGTGTAATCCTCTCGGCCACGTGTCTCCCCCTCTTTATCGCATCCGGCCAAGCGGCGGATGAACTCGGCTTCCCGGTCATGGATGGCATACCAGAACAAAAGATAGCGGTAACTGATATCCAGCCGCACCGCCATATCTTCCGTATAAGGAAGGGCATTATATTCCGGATTGGCAACCAACTTGTCATAGCGTGCCTTAAAATCTTCCGTCTGCTCCCAGCCGCATATCACATCATCATAGCTTGGAAGTTTTTGAAATTTACGGAGCAGTTTACTCAGAAAACCTTTATCCGCCATCTCTTTTCCATATTGTTTGAGACTGGCAACATTCAAGCAGGTTCCAATCTCATCCCGCATCTTCCTCATTTGCCTGCGAAGGAAACGCTGGCATGCAACTTCATCCCGGCAAGATGTCTGAAAGAAACGATTGAAATGTTCCAGATAGAACCCGCGATATTCTTCCAACCGGGCAGGATCGTCATAATCATTCGGAAAGCCTTCACCTTTCGTATTGAGCATCATTTTGTACTGATCCTTTTGTTCGTCTTTGCCTGACAGATACAATCCCAACGTATCCAAACCGGGCAGCCAGCGGAGAGTCAACAGGTTTGCAGGCTTATCGCCAGAAGGCTGTTCGATCTTGAAATCTTTCAGGATATTGGTAATCGCCTGGTTATTGGCGGAACTGGCTACGATGATATCCGGATCATCAGGATGCTCCAGTACGGCATGGACGATCCGGTTAGCAATCACCGTCTGTAAAAAGGTCGTCTTGCCTGTTCCCGGAGGTCCGTTAACGGCAAAGATATCGGAACTGTCCGGGTCCGTATACATGGCAAGCGTCTCACGCTGGGAGACGGACAGCGGAAACTCGCCGCTCATCTGTGCCCAATGGTCTTTATTGCAATAAACTTGCTGTCTATCCGGCACAGGCAGCAATGTTTCCAGCTTTTTACGGATCAGAAGTTCCAGTAACGGATGGGAAGATTTACTTTCCAATAGCTTGTCATACAGATTGATGATCTTTTGTGCCATTCCTCGTCCGGGAGCTTTCACGACAATGATTTCAGGCTTGTCGGCATAATTCATTTCCCGGAAAGTCAAGCCGGTCGCATCTTGGAACAGTTTTTCGCAGGCACTCCAATATATCTTCCAGTCCGTCTCTTCGGTATCGAACTCGCTCAAGAGCCGGTCCACAGCCGAAAGGGATGCAATCGTTCTGTCATTGCGCGCATTCGGAGACAAAAACTTACGGACAAAAACCGGAATACGTTCAGACTTGTTGTCGCAGACCTGAAAAGTGCCGTCCGGCAACAATGTCGCGGAAATCAGGAAGGGGTACTCCGGAGTATTCTGTCCGGAAGCCCACCCGTTTTCGTACTCAGGAAGAAAGACACAAGGAGCAATCTGTATTTTACGTTTCTCGTCATCCGTCTTTTGCTTCCCTTTCGGGAAAAGCAAGGGAATGTCTTTGCGAAGTATAAATTCCGGAACCTTGTCACCTATCCGCAATGTAACCCGCGCTTCTTTCTTTAGCGACCTGCTCCTTCGTTCGGCATCCAGCAGGCAGTTTTTCCAGTATTTCAGTAGTTTTTTGTCCATTCGATCAGTAAGCCGTTTGTTGTCTCTTTCTATTTCTTTTCCCGGACGGTTATATGGAAACAACCTTGCTTGCGTTCGTGTTTGACATAGCAACGCTCTTCCCGTTTCAAATCGCGCAAAACCATTGCCAATACCATTTTCAACCGGTCTTTGTCGATATTCAGAGTATCGCTCTCGTCTACTTTGGTATAACGGGCCCAGGAGACATCAAAAGTCGTTCCGTAGCGGTGGGCCGAATTTTGGGAGGAATTGGTATTTCTCTTTTTCAGGTTCTTGACATCATCGACCGTACGGGTGACACTGGTCACTTTGATTTTGTAGACCGAAGCATTCAGATTGCGTAAGGAATCCTGGAAATTATGTCCGATATCTTCCAGCAACTGTGCGGCAGAGGGGATCAGATAGGGGATGGAATGCGTCAGCTTTTCCACTTCATAATATTCGTTAGTTTCGATCTCCTCCATCTCCTTTTTTACTTTCTCCGCTTCTTCACGGTTCGATGCAGGTTGAATGCCGATACGTTTTGCTTCGGCCAGATGTACATCGTTCAGGTCTTTGAAATCGCGGTTATAGCTTCCGTTATACCAGATACGTTTCAACTCTCCGCGTTCTTCCTTTTTTCCACAAGACGAACATATCACTGCCACCGAACAAGCAGCCACTATCAACCCGATACTACATATTATCTTTTTCATCATTTTTCTTTTAGCGGAAACAAAAGTAACCAAGATTCACTGATTTCAAAATATTTATGACTATTTTTGTGAATTCTGAATATAAACCAAAATAGTTAATTGTATGGACGCATTGGAATTAAAACTGTCACTTATCGAACAACTGAAAACGATCGACGATGTAAAACTGTTGACACAGATCAAAAATTTGATCAGCATAGCAACAGAAAAGAAAGAAACGCGCTATCCGGCACAGATGACGCTGGACGAATTAAAGGAAGTGTTGAAGAAATCGAGAGAAGAATCCAAAAAAGGATTAGGTATGACAACGGAAGAATTACGTAAACGATACCCACTATGCGAATAATAATAAAGTGGTTACCTCAAGCCATTACCTTACTTGACAACATCTACAGATTCTACAGTGAAAAAAGCCAGACCGCAGCTATCCGTTTATACAACAGACTATTGGATTCTGCCGAACCTTTACGCATTTTTCCGCAAGCGGGCCCTATCGAACCGTTACTGAAAGGATATGATTGTGAATTTCGTTCCCTTGTCGTCGAAAAACATTACAAGCTGATTTACACGGTTACCGACGAACTAATCGAAATCCATGCCGTTTGGGATTGCCGCCAGGAAGGATGGCACCTGCAAGAAATGTTCAAATAATCTTCGTGAAGAGACAACAAAATGCCCCACAATTTATCTTTACATAAAGAATATTACTAATTTTGTCTGCCTGAACGAGAGTGGTAGAAAACTCGCGACAAAGGCAAAACTAAAACAAATTGAATGATTGAACGAATTTATATTCTTGAGAGCGTAGACCCGGTTATATTCTACGGAGTAAACAATGTCAACATGCAGTTGATCAAGACATTGTTCCCCAAGCTACGCATTGTGGCAAGGGGAAATGTGATGAAAGTGATAGGAGACGAAGACGAATCGGAGCTCTTTCTCAAGAAAATTCGCGAGGTAGAAAAATATTGTGAGGAATTCAACTCGCTGAGCGAAGATGTCATACTGGACATCATCAAAGGCAAAGCCCCGGTGATCACCAAACAAGAGAACCTGATCATTCACGGGATGAACGGCAAACCGATCGTCGCCCGCACGGAAAACCAGCAACGCCTAGTCAAAGCATTCGAAGAAAACGACCTCGTCTTTGCCACGGGCCCTGCCGGAACAGGCAAGACATTCGTCGCCATAGCCCTCGCCGTTAAAGCACTTAAAAACAAAGAAATCCGCAAGATCATCCTAAGCCGTCCGGCAGTAGAGGCCGGTGAGAAATTAGGATTCCTCCCCGGCGAGATGAAGGACAAACTCGACCCGTACCTCCAACCCTTGTATGACGCCCTGCAAGACATGGTACCCGGAGCCAAACTGAAGGAATACATGGAGAACAACGTGATCCAGATCGCCCCACTCGCTTTCATGCGCGGGCGGACGTTGAACGATGCGGTCATCATCCTCGACGAAGCGCAGAACACGACGACCCACCAGATCAAGATGTTCCTCACCCGCCTCGGAATGAATGCAAAAATGATCATTACCGGAGACGTGACACAGATCGACCTGCCGCCGACAGCGACCTCCGGTCTCGTACAGGCCATGCAAATCCTGAAAGGCGTAAAGGGAATCGGCAAGGTCGAATTCGAGAAAAAGGACATTGTCCGCCATAAACTCGTCCAACGTATCGTCGAAGCCTACGACAAATTCGACAGCAAGCATGGCAAAGGCGGTTCGAGAACCGTCTCCAAGGAACAGCAAGAAGAGATAAAGAACAATATTAATAACAGTCAGGACGCCCGATAAGCGCCCCATAAAAACAAAGATATGAAGAAGGCATTAACAAAAACAGACTTCAATTTCCCAGGACAGAAGAGTGTCTATCATGGTAAAGTACGCGATGTGTACAACATCAACGACGATGTATTGGTGATGGTTGCAACAGACCGTATCTCGGCATTCGACGTAGTCCTGCCGGAAGGTATCCCTTACAAAGGACAGATGCTGAACCAGATCGCAGCCAAATTCCTGGATGCAACTACCGACATCTGCCCGAACTGGAAACTGGCTACTCCCGATCCGATGGTGACCGTAGGCGTGATGTGCCAGGGATTTCCTGTTGAAATGATCGTACGCGGCTACCTCTGCGGAAGTGCATGGCGTGCTTATAAGAGCGGCGTGCGTGAAATCTGCGGTGTAAAACTGCCGGAAGGCATGCGTGAAAACGAACGTTTCCCCGAACCGATCGTTACCCCGACGACAAAAGCCGAGATCGGCGAGCACGATGCCGACATCTCCAAGGAAGAAATCCTGGCTAAAGGTCTGGCCACTCCCGAAGAATACGAACTGTTGGAAAAATACACGCTCGCCCTCTTCAAACGCGGTACGGAAATTGCTGCCGAACGCGGCTTGATCCTTGTCGACACAAAGTACGAATTCGGCAAGCATGGCGGCAAGATCTACCTGATGGACGAAATCCATACACCGGACTCTTCCCGCTATTTCTACAGCGAAGGCTACGAAGAACGTTTTGCCAAAGGCGAACCGCAGAAGCAACTCTCCAAAGAGTTTGTCCGCGAATGGCTGATGGAAAACGATTTCCAAGGCAAGGCTGGCCAGAAAGTTCCCGAAATGACTCCGGCTATCGTAGACGGTATCAGCGAACGTTATATCGAACTGTATGAACACATCACAGGCGAGAAGTTCGAAAAAGGCGATACGGACAATCTCCTTTCCCGTATCGAAAAGAACGTAACCGAATATCTCAACAAATAAGATAAACGGATATGGCGAAGTACGGTTCAGAACAGATTCTACCCTACAACAACGAGGAGCACAAAACGACACAAGTCAGGCGCATGTTTGACTCCATCGCCGGTACATACGATCAGCTGAACCATACGCTCTCGCTGGGTATCGACAAAATATGGCGCAGGAAAGGAATCGCTTTCCTGCGTCCTTTTTCTCCCGCCTCAATTCTCGATATCGCCACAGGCACGGGGGATCTGGCCATCTCCATGCACCGCCGCCTGAAAGCCGACCGCATCATCGGGGCCGACATCTCGGAGGGCATGATGGAAGTCGGACGGCAGAAAGTCGCTGAAGCGGGATTGTCGGACCACATCACGTTCGAATACCAGGACTGCACGGCACTGACCTATCCGGACAACTCGTTCGACGCCGTCACCGCCGCATTCGGAGTACGGAATTTCGAAAACATAGAACAAGGTATCACCGAGATGTACCGGGTTCTGAAGCCGGGGGGCCATCTGATGATCCTGGAACTGTCCTCACCGGTACATTTCCCGATGAAGCAACTCTACAACATCTATTCGAAAGTCGTGATCCCTACCGTCGGGCGCCTGCTATCAAAAGAGCATACAGCCTACAGTTACCTGCCGGCCTCCATCAAAGTCGTTCCACAAGGGAAGGTCATGACCGACCTGCTCAGCCGGGTAGGTTTCAGCGAAGCCCGTTCGCGCACTTTCACCTTCGGCATTTGTTCGCTATACACGGGCAGCAAGGGCGGTTCGCAAACCACCACAACAGTATAAATCATCTTAAATTTACAGGTCATGCAAAAATATGGTTTAATAGGATATCCCCTCGGACACTCTTTTTCAAAGAACTACTTCAACCAGAAGTTCGAATCCGAGAACATTGATGCAACTTATCTGAACTTCGAGATCCCGAACATCAAAGATCTGAAGACTGTATTAAAAGATAACCCGGAATTGAACGGTCTGAATGTCACCATCCCCTACAAGGAACAAGTCATTCCCTACTTGGATGATCTGGACGAAGACGCCCGCCTGATCGGAGCCGTCAACGTCATCAAATTTACGAAAGGCATATTCGGCAAAAAACTGAAAGGCTACAACTCCGACATCATCGGCTTCAAGCGCTCCATCGAACCGCTCCTGAACGAGACACATCGCAAAGCCTTGATCCTGGGAACGGGTGGTGCGTCAAAAGCAGTCTTCCAAGGATTAAGACAATTGGGTGTCGGCGCCACGCTGGTTTCCCGTAAACCGAAAGAGCACTGCATCACCTATGAAGAAATCACTCCGAAGACAATGCAGCAGTACACCGTCATCGTCAATACGACCCCGTTAGGCATGTACCCGAATATCAACGCATGTCCCGACATTCCTTACGACCTGCTCACCCCGGACCATCTGTTGTACGACCTTCTGTACAACCCGGATGAAACCCTCTTCATGAAGAAAGGGAAAGAAAAAGGAGCCGTCGTCAAGAACGGCCTTGAAATGCTCCTGCTACAAGCATTCGCGGCTTGGGAAATCTGGCAGAAATAAAGCATAGCTTTACGACTCCTAACCCATAGCTTTAGAAGGCATAACCCTATGGGTTAGGATATATATACCGATACTGAAAAAAACAATTCAACTCCGGGTTAATACGAAATCGGGGGTGACAAGGTAGTCCAACCGATAAACCGCCCCTTCTTCCGTACGGGTTTCATAGACGGTGAAACTCCCTTCTTCCGCATAGGGAAACGGACGGACATGCAGATGGTGAAGGAAGTCGACTTCTTCCTGCCCGATCATCTTAAAAAGCGTCTCTTTTGCACACCAATGAAGCAACAAGTGCTCCGTCTCGTGCTCTTTGTCGATACCCGCCTCTTCTTCCGGATTCATAAAGCGACTGCGTATCTTCGACACCCTCCCGGAATGGTATTCGATGTCGATACCGGCGGCAGGACGGTTCTGCAACAGAACGGCGGCATAACCTTTCGTATGGGAGATGCTGATATGCAAAGACGAGCCGGACAGGTAAGGCGCACCGTTCGGACGATAGGCTATGCAGGCCGGGCCGCCCGTAAGCTCCTGCAAAAGCACACGGCAGGCAAGCCATTCCCGGCGACGCTGCTCCGCACGGATCAGCTCCAGCTGCGGAAGATATTCTTCCCTGTTCCGCAAAAGGGACAGAAGCACTTCGGAAGACTCCTCGATCTTCCAGATTCCCCACAACGGACCGGTATGTTTCATCAGGAGAGGCATTATTTCTTCCACTCAAAAGATTGGATCAGTTCTACGATATCCTGTTTCAGATATCGGGTGACGGGAGCCAGCGAATCTGCATTCGGGATACAATCATAATACAAAGCTCCCCGGAAAAAATGCGAGACACTGTCGGTCAACATAAATTGCAATGGCGAAGCGGATTCGCCATCCAGCATGAAAAGCGAACCATAAACCGAAGCCTCCGGATTGCTGTACGCCTGCATCTTGATCCGTTCCGGATATTTCGATTGCCGGACAACCAACGCGCGACACTCCTCCTCCGCCCTGCCCAGCGTAGCCGGAGTGATAGGGAAATAGCTGCAATAGAGCTTCACGTTCAACTGCGGATAAGAGAGATTGATCCACCCTGCCGGATTCCCGACCGGAGGCAACTCCACCTCTGCCCATCTGGAAAGCCGGAAAGTATAAGGTAAATCCCCTACCGGAAGTGCCTGGTAGGAAGGGGCAGGCGGTTCGATACGGAAATAGCCGCGTGGCTTCGGTGTATATTCCGTACAGGAAACACACAAGGCCAACAGCCCCCCACACACTATGCCGGTCGACATACGCATTACTCCTCTTGCCGCTCCTTTCCTTGGTCCGAAATGCGGTTGAACTTGACTTTCAGGATACGGCGGTTATCGATCTCCAGAACCTGGAAACGATAGTCGTCATATTCGATGATCTCGCGGCGGCGAGGGAAGTCTCCTTTGATCTCCAACAGAAGGCCGGCAAGAGTTTCGACCTCTTCCGTCAGTTTGCCGAATTCGGTAGGATCGGCATCGATCACACGGAAAAAGTCGGTCAGCAATATCTTGGCTTCAAAAATAAGACTGCCGTCCGCCAGGCGGATGAACTGCTTTTCATCTTCGTCGTATTCATCGGAAATCTCTCCGACAATCTCTTCCAGGATATCCTCCATCGTCACAATACCGGAAGTTCCGCCAAACTCGTCCACCACGATCGCCATATGGATCTTGCTGGTACGGAATTCCTCCAGGAGATCGTCGATCTTCTTCGTCTCAGGCACGAAATAGGCCGGACGGATCAAACTCTGCCAACGGAACGTGTCAGGCTTCTCCACATACGGCAAAAGGTCTTTGATATACAGGATTCCCTTGATGTTATCCTCCGAATCGGCATAAACCGGAATACGGGAATAACCGGATCGGATGATGAAATCGACCACGGTGCGGAAACTCGTCTTGATGTCGATATCCTCCATATCCAGGCGGGGCGTCATGATCTCGTCGGCAGTCTTGTTGTAGAACTTGATGATCTCCGAAAGCATCTCTTTCTCTTCCGGCATTTCGGTGGAAGTGAGTTCCAATGCTTTGGAAAGCTCGTCGACCGAAAGATCGTACTTCTTCTTGACTAACGCCTTGTTGATGACGCTGGTCGACGTGACCAATATGTTCGAAAGCGGCCGGCAGACACGCTCCACGACATTCAGTACAGGGGCCGAACTGCGCACGAACCGCAGCGAGTTTTTCTGTGCGTAAATCTTCGGCATGATCTCGCCGAACAACAAAAGGAGAAAGGTCAGGACGATCGTCTCCAGAATAAAGCCCAACATCGGGGCGGATGAGAAATCGACGATCGCGTTGATACCGTAGGTACAAAGCATGACGACAGCCACATTCACAAAGTTGTTGGCTATCAGGATAGCGGCGAGCAGGTACTCGGAACGGTCCAGCAAACGCTGGATTAATGGGTCTGAAGGTGCATTCTCTTCCCGGATGTCGTTGATATCACCCGGGGTTAACGAGAAAAATGCCACTTCGGAAGCCGACACGAAGCCGGAAACCAACAGCAGAAGAATTGCAAGGCTTAACGCTATTACAGGGCCTGCTGTGAGCGCCTGTATAGTAACCTGGTCGAATAAGCCCGATAAATAATAGTCTGAGTCCAAGGGGAACAGTATTAGTTAAACAATATCAGAACGGAAGGTCGTCCGCACTGTTGGAATCTAAAGATGTGTCCGGTTGTCCGGATGCGGGTTGCTGGTAGCCCGTCGCCTGCTGGTATCCGGTGGACGGCTGGGAGGTCTGAGGCTGTGCCGCCGTCATTCCTGTACCGGAAGCATTGTCGCGATTTCCCGTACCGGAACCTGTGCTGTAAAATTCGACACGGTCGGCATGGATTTCCGTCACATACCGCTTCACGCCGGACTGGTCGTCGTAACTACGCGTACGGATCTTGCCTTCCACATAGAGTCCGGAACCTTTCTTCACCCATTTTTCAACGAAGGAAACCAAATCACGGCGAACGACCACATTGTGCCATTCCGTACGTTCCGGAACAACCGTACCATTGGCCAACGTATAACCCCTCTCGGAAGTTGCAAGCGGGAAGTTGGCAACAGCAGCGCCACTATCGAAGTAACGTACTTCTGGATCGCGTCCGACGTTACCGATCAATATAACTTTATTCAATGACATAGCTCTATTCTTTTATTAGTCTACAAAGAAACACAAATTCAGTCATTCTGACAAGTTTCCTTCTAATTTCTCCAAATAAATATGTATCAGGCGAGGAACCGCATATTTCTCCACATCGTCCGTCGCCACAGGAAGGTAAGACTTCAGGGCATCGCCCTCCCGCTCTATCTCTATCCGGTAGAAAGCCGTATACAATATCTGATGGGACAGGACATGTTTCACCCCCTGCAAATCAGCCGAAACATTCAGCCGGCCCGCTCCTGCAAACAGCCGACGAAAAGCATCCGTCGTCTGCAACTCTGCAAAATCCATCGCCTTGTCCGTTTCGATAAGCGGAAACTCGTAGAGTCCTTCCCAAATGTCTTTCCCTTTCCGGCGAGACAGCCAGGTTTTTCCTTTATATATAATGTATAAATAATGAAAATACCGGTCACGCGTCCTGGTCTTTTTCTGTTTCACCGGATAGATCTGCACATCGCCCGCCCCATAAGCAGCGCAGTGCCCTTTCAACGGACAAGCTTCGCAATCCGGATTTTGCGGCACGCATTGCAAGGCGCCCAATTCCATTATAGCCTGGTTGTGTTGCCCGGCATACCGCGGGTCCATCACCAAGCCGGCCAGTTCCGTAAAGGCTTTTTTCCCTTTGGGCGTATCGATCGGAGTATCTACCGCAAACAGGCGCGAAAGCACTCGGAAGACATTCCCGTCCACGACTGGATACGGCTGGTTCCATACAAAGGAAACGATGGCCGCCGCCGTATATTCTCCTATCCCTTTCAAAGAGATCACATCCTCATAGCGTTCAGGAAATATCCCACCGAAACGTTCCATAATATCTTTTGCCGCGGCATGCAGGTTACGGGCGCGACTATAATAACCAAGCCCCTGCCAATATTTCAACACCTCGTCTTCCTCCGCCGAAGCCAGCGAAGCCACATCCGGGAACCGTTCGGTAAAACGGAGAAAATAGTCCATCCCTTGCGCCACCCGTGTTTGTTGAAGGATTATCTCGGATATCCAGATGATATAAGGGTCGGAAGACTCCCTCCAGGGCAGCTCCCTTTTATGTATCCGATACCAGTCACGCAACAAACGGCTGGTTTCTAATTCGTTTTCTATCTGCGACATACGGTTCTTTTTTGCCTCTTCAAAACTTGCAACTAATTGATTACTGCAAACATACACAGTTCTAACGAATTGTAAGGAAACTTTTTTCTTAAAATTTGGCTGACAATTCTTTTTCCACTTAAATAAAAAGCTATATATTTGCATTCCAAAAAATTAATAGGTCCAAATCAATTATTTAATTAATTTATAGACATGACTAAAGCAGATATTGTTAGCGAAATTTCAAAAAGCACTGGCATTGACAAACAGACAGTGTTGAACAGCGTAGAATCTTTTATGGATATCGTAAAAAGTTCATTGTCTCAGGGCGAAAACGTATACCTGAGAGGTTTTGGAAGTTTCGTGATTAAAAAGAGAGCCCAGAAGACTGCTCGTAATATTTCAAAAAATACTACGATCATCATCCCGGAACATAACATTCCGTCATTCAAGCCGGCTAAGACTTTCTTGAACGAAGTAAAGTAATTTAGTTATTATAGTTTAATTTAAAATTTTAAAACAATGCCTAGCGGAAAGAAAAGAAAAAGACATAAGATGTCTACGCACAAGCGCAAAAAGAGACTAAAGAAGAATAGACATAAGAAGAAATAAGTCTATTTGAGTAACTCTGAAGAACAAACTTAATAAGAGACCTTTTAAGTTTGTTCTTTGCGTATTTAATAAGGTCTCACATTTTAAACACCTCTTTTTATAGTGATTAGTGAATTAGTAGTTGATGTACAACCCAAAGAGGTATCTATAGCCGTACTGGAGGATAAGAACCTTGTCGAGCTCCAAAAGGAAGCCCGCAACGTCTCTTTTGCCGTCGGCGATATATATCTGGGCAAGGTTAAGAAACTGATGCCGGGTTTGAACGCTGCTTTCATTGATGTAGGTTATAAAAAGGATGCATTTCTTCACTATCTGGACTTAGGTCCTAATTTCAACACCCAGCAGAAATTCCTCAAACAAGCATTAGGAGAACAAAAAGGAGATAAAAAAATCCCCACTATCTCTAAAATGCAGTTGCTTCCCGAAATCGAAAAAGACGGAAGCATCAGCAACGTGCTCAAAGTCGGACAGGAAGTGCTGGTGCAGATCGCCAAAGAGCCGATTTCAACAAAAGGTCCCAGGCTGACTTCCGAGCTTTCTTTTGCCGGAAGATACATCGTGCTGATACCGTTTGCCGATAAAGTATCGGTTTCCACAAAAATCAAATCGAGCGAAGAGCGTGCCCGTCTACGCCAACTCATCCAAAGTATCAAGCCGAAGAACTTCAGCGTAATCGTACGCACCTCTTCGGAAGGGAAGCGCGTTGCCGAACTCGATCATGAATTGAAGACATTACTGAAACGTTGGGAAGAGAACATTCCTAAGATCACCAAAGTAAAAGCTCCTGCACTCATCTATGAAGAGACGGCAAGAGCAGTGGCTTTGTTGCGCGACATTTTCAACCCCTCTTTTCAGAACATTTATGTGAACGATGCGGACATCTATCACAACATCCGCGATTATGTCAGCCTGATTGCTCCCGGACGGGAAGAGATCGTGCAACGGTATACCGGCGAACTCCCCATCTTCGACAACTTTGCAATCACCAAACAGATCAAGTCCCTATTCGGACGCACCGTCACGTACAAAAGTGGAGCCTATTTGATTATCGAACACACGGAAGCCATGCACGTTATCGACGTAAACAGCGGGAACCGCTCCAAAGGCAGCGATGCCCAGGAAAAAACGGCTATCGACGTGAACACGGCAGCAGCAGACGAAATTGCCCGTCAATTACGCTTGCGCGATATGGGTGGTATTATCGTAGTCGACTTTATCGATATGGCCGAAGCTGCCAACCGGCAGAAACTGTTCGAACATATGACGAAAGCGATGGCTAATGACCGGGCAAAACATAATATTCTGCCACTGAGCAAATTCGGCCTGATGCAGATCACCCGCCAGCGTGTCCGTCCGGCAATGGATGTCGATACATCCGAAGCCTGTCCGACCTGTTTCGGCACAGGCACCATCAAACCCTCTATCCTGTTTACCGACAGCCTGGAAGGAAAGATCGACTGCTTGGTCAACAAACACAACGTGAAGAAATTCGCCCTGCACGTACATCCTTATGTTGCAGCATTTATCAAGAGCGGAAAATTCCCGCTCAGTTGGAAATGGAAACTGAAATACTCGATGGGTATTAAAGTGATTCCGAATCAAAGTCTGGGCTTCTTGGAGTATAAATTCATCGACTCCGACAAGAACGAACTGGACATGATGGAAGAGAAAGAAATCAAATAACATAAAAGTCCCCGGATCTCATAAAAGTTCGGGGACTTTTTTTAATGAAAGAAAATATCAATGAGACGTTTTTATATTTGGCTATGGCTGCTCATGCTGGTCTGCGGCAGCTGCACGAAAGAGAAACAAGAGTTGAGTGTATTGCACTTGAACATCTGGATGGAAGGAACAGTCGTCAAAAACGGCTTCGAGGCCGTTGCGGATGAAGTGGCCCGGATAGATCCGGATATCGTGATGTTCAGCGAAGCCAGCAACAAGGAAGGCGCGTTGTTCGTTCCCCGCATGCTGGACGCTTTGCGCGAAAGAGGGAAAATCTATTATGGACAAGGCAGTTCGCTGGATGTCGCACTGCTATCCAAATACCCCATACTGGAACAAACGGAAAACATTCCGCATAAAGACCGGGTATTAAGGACCCGTTTGGATGTGAACGGCAAGCAGGTAGTAGCCTATACAGGGCATTTGGATTATACGCATTACGCCTGTTACCTGCCACGTGGATACAGCGGTGTGACATGGAAAAAACTGGAAACTCCGGTAACGGACAAGGCTGAAATCGAAAAAGCCAATAACGAATCTTTGCGTGACGAATCCATTCGGCTCTTGATAGAAGACGCCACAAAGTCAGATGCCGATTTCGTAATCTTGGGCGGTGACTTCAACGAACCTTCGCACTTGGATTGGACGGAAGAGACGAAAGGGCTTTGGGATCACAACGGGGCGGTAGTCGATTGGGTCTGCTCCAAATTATTATACGAAGCCGGCTTCCGCGATGCCTATCGCGTCAAATATCCGAATCCGATCACCCATCCCGGCTTTACCTTCCCTTCGGACAATCCGGCGATGCCAGTCGAACGGTTGACCTGGGCGCCGGAAGCGGATGAACGCGACCGCATCGATTTTATCTATTATATACCGGCAACCGGTTGGGAAGTGGAAGACGCCGTCATCGTCGGTCCCAAGTCCTCCATTATCCGCAGCCAACGTGTCGAAGAGGACAGCCAAGATACTTTCTCAACTCCGGCAGACATTTGGCCGACGGACCACAAAGGAGTGTTGATCAAGTTCAGCTTTTAAGAGGCGGAACAGAAACAAACTCTCTGCCATAAAAAGGCGGTATGTCAAAATGTACTTATCCCCCGCATCAAGCACAGGAACAAGACAGTCTTTGACATACCGCCTTCTTTTTCCGGCTCAAAACCGATATCATTTCTTCGCTTTCGCCATATCCAGCGCCGAGGTCGTCGTGTAATACTTAGCCAGCATATTAGGTACTTCCCAATCCGGCAGTTTGCCTTCCTTCAGATAGTCAAGGAAATGTTCCGTCACTTGGCCGAAATGAGCTTCATGGCCTACACGGTATTTTGCGGGGATTTCGACTTGCCATACGCCATCGCCCACCTTATTCAATGCCACACCAGGATATTCGGCTGAAACCTTTTCCATAGAAGCGGTCAGGTCCTTTTCGTAAGCGGCCAGATCCACACCTTTCACTGCTTCGACAAACAGTTCAGGCTGATAGTTCTGTTCCTTGCCCTGGCGGATGACCAGGTCGGCCTTGCTACCCTTCATGACGGAGAAGTGGGTATCACCGCCACCTTTGGGGAAGGTATAATTCCAGATCACCGAAACCTTGGCTGTCACACCTTTGATCTTATAAACGATATCACCGTTGCAATAGACTTTCAATGTATCGTTTTCGACATCTTTCTTCAAGAAATCGGGATAAGCATCCGTCCCTGTCACCTGTTTGAACTCTTCCGGGCTGATAGAGGTAGTCCAGCGGTTGGCATCTATCAGTTCGATATCTTTCTTATAGTCGATGATCTGATCCGGGAAGGCTTCCCACTGCACCAGGTCGACCAGGTGAGTCGTCACATCCACAATACCTTCGCCCTGCTGGTTTACATCCAGATACCATACCGGACGCGTCAACGGCTTGTTGTCGACCAGCTTAAACAGATGGTGCACACTCTCTTTCACGATAGCCGGTTCTTCGGGAGAACCCTTCAACTGCTCGCCATAAACAGCCGGGATAGTAGAAAGCTCGCGCTGCAACATCGTAGTGATCTCATTCCGTTCGGTCATGATGTCATACAGCATGATGTTTTTCTGTTTGGCGATAGCGAAACATTCCTCCAGCAATTTAAAGCTCTGGCTGTTGATCGCCATCGGTTTGTCGGAAAGCACATTGATGCCGGCCTCAAGCGTCTTCTTTATGTATTCGGTCTTCTTGCCGTTGTTTCCTGCCTGGATCATCACGTTCCCCTTCTTCTCGGTCAACATTTTTTCCAGGTAATCATCTCCCGTATAAACGATTTCATTCCAAGCCGTCGGATTCTCCGCACGTGTGTTGAATCCCTGTATACGTTTCAAGTGCTCGTCCACGTCGAAACCGGTGGGTGCGTACACATAAACATCTTTAGAAACTTGCGGATAAGACACTTTCTGCACTAATGCGGCATGGAAATGTCCGGGATCGAGCGTGATCAACTTCACTTCTCCCGGTGCGCCGGTAAAGCCTTCGGCCGCCTTCTCCTGCTTTGTGTTGCAAGAAGCTCCGACCAACAAGGCTGCCATAGAAAATACAAGATAGTTTTTCATACTATTATAATTAAATTATTGATAAGCATTTACATTAGACTGTTTGCGACCACAAAGATAATATAAAAACAAAATCATCTCTATGACTTCGCTATAAAACAAGAAGATTTTATTCGACAATCACAGCTACCGGATTACTTTCGTCCACATGACAGCCAAGCTCCTCCACCGAAATTTCTCCTGGCTGCCCGAATGTTTGCCCTATATCTTATCATCAAGCTTTTTCCCCCTTTTCCCTCTCCCGTATGTACAGCTCCACCGCCTCATGTGCCAGGCGGCGGAACTCTTCTTCGCCGGCAAGGTCGTAAAGGAGGGCGACGAGGCGGGCGTAATAGCTCAGACGGAGGTCGCCCCTTTTTTAATCGCACCGTAGCTGCGGCTGCCGGCAGAGAGTTCGCTTTTGTAAAGACGTACGGTTATCCGGAAACGTCTCATCTGCTTTTCGACGAAAAGCCCCAACAGAGGGAACATAAATGTCGTTTTCATGTTATAAATATTTAATTATTAATATAAATATTAATATTCATTCATAATGAGCCCGGCATGGCGGGGACAACATGAATGGATAAATGCGTAAACTTGTCAAAAGTTTCAGAGGATGCTTCGGACGCTTCGTCCCCCGAACGGCACATCTGAACATTGAACAAATTTAATAAAACATTTTACATGGAAAACACATTCCGCCCCTCGCGCTTCCTCTCGCTCCGCGCAACCACCCCCTCTCCCTGCACATGGGAAGAAATCATGCAAGAACTGACCGGCGAGCGCCATGCCGCCACCACCACCCTGTTCCGCGCGCTTGCAGCCGGCGAAGGGCAAGACGCCGAAACGTCGAAACGGCAGCAAAGCCAGATCAAGCAGAACCAACCCGCCTTCGTCCCTTCCGTCCACTTGGAGGGAGGACGTTCCTCGAAGCACATCAAAGGCTATCCGGGCTCCATTATGGTGGACATCGACGGCATCCCCGAAGAGATCTTCGACGAGACCCTCGAACGGGTAAGGGCCGACCCGCACTCGTTCCTTGCCTACAAGACCTTGTCCGGACGCGGCATACGTGTCATCGCATGGATGGAAGGCGAAGTGACGGAAGAGAACTTCCCCGCAGCCTGGCAGACGGTAAACGCCTACTACGCCCGGCTCACCGGCATCGCCATCGACCGACAGTGCAAGAACGCCACGCGCATGTCCGTGATCTGCCACGACCCCGACGCGCTCTACCGTCCCGACGCCGAACGGATGAAGTTCGCCTCCCTACCCGACGCCAAGGCCGGACAAAAACAGGACATCGCCGCAGGAAAGAAACACAGAGGGCGGAAAACATCGGCCGCACGCGCCGAGAACACCGTACGCCGGCTTGTGGAAGAAGAGGGCGTACACTACGCAGCCGGCAGCCACAACGACTACATCAGCCGATGCCTCTACCTGATGAACCGTTTCGGCGTGCCGGAGGCCGAAGCCGAGGCGTGGGCCGTCGAACTGTTCGCCGACTATGACACGGCCTCCGTCCGCTCCACAGCCAAGAGCTGCTACGCCCTGACTGCCGAGCACGCCACAATGAAGCTCTCCGATGTCTCCCCCCGCAATGGAAACGGGCGGCAGCGCAAGGCCACCGTCGAAGAGATGGAGCGCTTCATCGGCGGCTCCATGCAA
The DNA here is from genome assembly GCF_019041495.1 of Parabacteroides sp. MSK.9.14. Classification (NCBI taxonomy): domain Bacteria; kingdom Pseudomonadati; phylum Bacteroidota; class Bacteroidia; order Bacteroidales; family Tannerellaceae; genus Parabacteroides; species Parabacteroides sp. MSK.9.14. The sequence continues at coordinate 96,360 of NZ_JAHPXO010000007.1, read as the reverse complement.
CTGCGGATGAACCAACTGACACACCAGCTCGAACACCGCCCCGTCACCGAAGGCATCCCCGCACCCGACGGCTGGGCTCCCATGACCGACACGGTCGAGAACTCCCTTTGGTGCTCCATGCGCCGCGACGGGTTGGAGGCCGACCTCTTCCACCTGCGCACGCTCCTGCTCTCCGACTTCGCGCCCCGCTACCACCCGTTGGAGGAGTTTCTCGAAAAGGCGGGACCGTGGGATGGCGTGACGGACCATATCGGCAACCTGGCTGCAATGGTGCACCCCGCCGACGGCGACACCGATCGTTTCGACCTCTGTTTCCGCCGCTGGTTCGTCGGGATGGTCACCGCCGCGCTCGATCCGAAGGTGGTGAACCACGTCATCCTCGTCCTGATCGGGCGGCAGGGATGCTTCAAGACGTCATTCTTCCAGAACCTCCTGCCACCCGTCCTCAGACGCTACTATGCCTCCAAGACCAACTCACAACGGCTCACGAAGGACGACCTCTTCACCATGACGGAGAACTTGCTCGTCAATTTCGAGGAGATCGACTCCATGCAGCGCAGTGAACTGAACCAGCTCAAGGCCATGACCACCACGCTCTACGTCAACGAACGTCCCGCCTACGGGCGCAACAAAGTACACCTGCCCCACGTAGCCTCGTTCTGCGCGACGGGCAACAACCTCCAGTTCCTCACCGACGACACCGGCAACCGTCGCTGGCTGCCGTTCGAGGTCACGGCGATCGACAACCCCTGGACCGCCCATATTGACTACGAAGGGCTGTACGCACAGGCGAAACACCTGCTCGACAACGATTTCCGCTACTGGTACAGGGACCACGAGATCGAGGAGCTGAACCTCGCGAACCGCCGTTTCGAAACGCCCAACCCCGCACGCGAACTGATCCTGATGTACTACCGCCACCCCGTCGATTACGAAAAGGGGACTTACGTCACCGCCAGCCAGATCGTCACCCGCTTCGGCGGTAGTATCCGGCTGAACGCGGTGCAGGTCGGCATAGCACTGAAAGAACTGGGGTATACCTGCACACGGACAAGACATGGCAATATCTGGCTGGTTGTCGAACGCACGACAGACGAGATGAAAAGCATCCTCCCTGAAGCGGACGACACAGATTTTCCTCCTTCCTCGGGTGATAGGTGATAGGTTAAATGCCCTTTTTGTAAAACTTTTCCGAGTTTGAATTAAAAAACGTCACCTTAAAGGCGGCGTTTTTTAATTCATTTTTCCTAAACTTTTACAGAAACGGGGTTCAACCTATCACCTATCACCATAAAAGACTGATAATCAAGAATGGCATTTTTTCGACACCCTCTTTTTATTTATTTCATGCAATAAAGTTTTATCTGTTACTTTTCTCTTGAAAGAAAAGTAACCAAAAGTTCAAGGCTTAACCGGCTGGGCTACTCCGGGCAAAGACTACGCTGTCGCCTGCGAAACTCGCTTGCGCTCAGACAGCGAACGAAGGGAACGGAGTAGCGAAGCAGGTTCGGCCTTGATCCTTTGGTTACTTTCGGATCAAGCCGAAAGTAACAGAAAAGCTATGCTTTAGCCCCCCTAACCCATAGCCTTAGCCCCCCTAAAGCTATGAGTTACGGTTCGCCGAGCGCCTCGACGATCTCCCGCACCTGGGCAGGGGTGTAGGAACGCGAACCGGGCAGCTTGCCAAGCTCGGCAAGACGGACGGCGAGGCCGGGATAATGGTCGATCCACCCGACCAGCTTCCGGTAGGCGGCCTTGGGGGTCAGGCAGGGGTTGTAGAGTTGTGCCAGCTCCGTACGACCGTAGCTGCGGATGCGGAAATCAGTCTGTTTTTCCATGTCTTCCTTGTTTGATTTATTTCTACGAATATACGAAAAAACAATGAATTTCAAGCTGTTTCAGGTGATAAAAAATATAGTTTTTCTATAATAGAACACCATATAAGCCAGAATAAATTAGTCTTAAAAAATATAACACGCAACTTTTCACCTCTCATTTTACCCTACAATGCGCACCTTCCACACCCCGTTTTCCCCCTATAACACGCATCTTTCCGGCAGAACTCCCCGCAACTCCCCCTTACGCGCAACGGCACAAGATGAGGGTGTTATCTTTGTTGTACCGGAAAGGGAAGAAAGGCAGGGCAGCTTCACCGGAACGGTATCGGTTTTTCATCCTAATTATCAACTTTAAAATCAAACAGACATGATTCGTTACAAGAAGTATCAGAACCAGACCAAGTCCACCCCGCTCAGCGGCAAGTGGCTGGCAAGGGCGGTGGCAGACGAGACACTCGACACGCGCGCTTTGGCCGAACACATGGCCAAGCACAACACGCCGTATTCGCAAGGCGCGATCCACGGGGTCCTCAAGGACATGACCTCCTGCATCAAGGAGTTGCTGCTCGACGGCAAGAACGTGAAGCTGGACGACCTCGCCATCTTCGGCGTGGGGATCCGCGGGAAACCTGCCGACACGTCGAAAGACTGGTCGGTCACTACCAACGTGGTCGGGCTGCGCCTCAAATGCCGCGCCACCGGAACCCTCGCCATCAACCAGCTGAAACTCGAAGCGCAGCTCAAGGAGCTTTCACCTTACGACATCGAAGGTGGCAATACCGGCGGTGGCGGCGAGGAGGAACGGCCGGGAGAACTTTAAGCAATCGACAAGAGAAGCCAAGAGAGACACAAACAAAGTCATGTGTCAAAAACTTCTCATAAATCATAATTCATAAATCTCATAATCCACAATTTCATGGAAGAAAAAAACGAAAAGAAATCCGTCTGGGGGATCATCCTCAAAGTAATCATCGTCGTGGCTACGGCCATCGGTAGTGCCTTCGGCGTTACGGCCTGCATATAAAGGACAGGGAGAGCCGCACATGAGACGCATCACGCTATTCATCATCCATTGCAGCGCCACGCGCTGCGGGCAGCCTTACTCGTTCGAGGATTGCCGCCGGGACCATATCGACGGCCGGCACTTCCGCGACATCGGCTACCATTACTACATCACACGCGACGGCCGGATACATCCCGGCCGGCCGCTCTCTCTGGAGGGGGCGCACTGCTTCGGTCACAACCGCCACAGCATCGGCATCTGCTACGAAGGGGGACTGGACGGCAAAGGCCTCCCCGCAGACACTCGCACGCCTGCCCAGAAGGCTGCCCTCACGCAGTTGTTGCAAGAGCTGGGCCGCCACTTCCCGGCAGCTCTCACCGTAGGACACCGCGACTTGAACCCCCAAAAGGCCTGTCCTTCGTTCGACGCAGCGAAAGAATACAAAAAAGACGCACCCCGTGGGAGGCCCTGAGGCCTCCGCGGGAATGCGTCTCGTTTACGCGGTGTTGTTATTGTGCGCGTTTTCCGTTATTCTTAAATAGCCGGATCAACAGGCTCGACTTTCAGCGGTTCCAGATTATCTTCTGCCCCCGGATAACCTATATTCTGATTGATCACGCCACCAGTATTGCTGGTAATAGCTGTTTCGGGAACCGGCCACAAGACGTGATGCACACTCATGCGATATTCGCCGTTCGGAATTTTAACTCCTTTGTTGAAGAAGTTGTTATGAACCATCACCCAGTCGAAATAGAAGTTTACGCCGGCATCTTTGCAGTTCGTTCCGACACCACCCGGTCCTGAGAAATTATCCAACTTATAGACACGTCCACCCAATGCTTCACAGGGTTTTCCGGTTTTAGCATACAAGTAGGAAATACGAACAAGTTCAACATGACGGTTCTCTTCGTAATACAATTCACGGGCACGTTCGGCCAACACTTCGGCAATACCGATATTTCCACTCAGCGGTTCAGCGCCCGCACGTGCACGAACCACGTTTAACATAGCAGCTTCGTTAGTCGCATCACCTTTCCAATAATAACATTCCGCCATCATCAGATAGACTTCGGCAGAACGATAGACATACCACGGTGTTTCACCTCCCTGAAGATCCTGCGTCTTCGTAGGATCCGGAACAAACACTTTGTAATGCGGCCACATATACCAGCAACGGATCGAATCGGCAACAGACAAATCGACAGGACGAATCAAATTTTGACCGTAATAGGGATTGTTTGTTTTTTTCAATCCAGGGTCGTTGTAACGCAAATCTTCCATCCGTCTCCAGCTATCGTGGTTGAAAGGACCGCGCAAATCGTTTTTCTCTTTTTCCCCCCAGATTTCATACTGATAATAGTTCGTCGGACGGCACGTACCGATACCACGTCCATATTTCGTATCATTATCAATTTCTGTATTTTTATCAGCTTCATCTGGTGCAATAGCTGTACCCGTCTTTCCGTCCGGTGTCTTAATCGCTCCCCCCTTCGCCCAATATGGCAATGCATTACGCATTGTATAGATACGGTTATCCTTATCCAGCGGTGTTGTTGTAGGATGAGCGACCACATACATGATACCCTCGGTGTTACTCATATCAATTTTTGCCTCCACACTGTGCAAGTCATGCATTAAATTGGTGTTCGGCTTCGTCTGGTTGCCCGTGAAACGCCCTGTCATCAACGGATGACGCCCGACTACTTCTTTCCCAACCGCTATGGCTCTATCAAAATCACCAACAGCCATGCATATCTTCATTAGCAAAACGCCACAAGCATCCTTATTAGCTCGTCCGCGAGGTTGAACCTCTGGAACCCATTGATAGGCGAACTCCAAATCTTTCTTACATTGCTCCAAGATGCTCCACCGATCGTAGCTATAGAAGTCCAACTTCGGCTCGGTGATTTCTTTGTCCAAATAAGGGACATCGCCAAATTGATGCGTCAACTTATAGTAGCGATAAGCTCTCTGAAAATAGGCGGCTCCCAACACAGCATTCCTCTCTGCTTCATCTTTATACTCGGCACCATCCAAACGACTAATGGCTATATTAGCATATTTGATTCCTTTGAATCCCTCTTCCCAATACCATTTGTTTTTACCTTTCATGTCGTTTTTCGTACGGGAAGGTAACATTTCGTTATCCAAATCAACCAAAGAACCACTTTCATCTGTTTTTCCATGGACTGCGATATCGGTCAAATACATTTCCGTCAAAATCGGAGCACCATCACCAAAAAACTCATGGCGCATATTACGTTCACAGGCTGTCAAAGCTGCATAAAGTCCAGCAGCATCCACATATGTATTTTCAGGTGAATAGAAAGAAAGGGGCTTCGGATCCAACCAATCACTACATGAATTTAACATTGGAAGGACTGCCAGCGCCAAAATCATACACTTTTTCTTATTCATATTCTTCTACGTTTATCAATTTAATTACAAAGTAAAGTTCACACCAAAATTCACAGTGCGCAAAGTTGTATCACCACCTTCCGGATCACCAAAATCCCAACCGGTAATCACAAACGGATTGCGGACGGCCAAAGAGAAACGCATATTTTGCACAGAAAACTTTTTCAGCAGATTATTAGGCACACTATATGAAAGCGTAATATTCTCCATACGGACAAATGTTTTCTTCACATAATTGTTTCCTTTATTGGTAGAACCAATACGTGCATAGTCATCCGTCGGGTTGTCTTTGGTCCAACGTGGAATATCGACAATCGTGTAACGGTCATACATCCCCCCTGTATTAGCAGCCCGGTTGAACGTACCATATTGCCCTATATGCGAATACATCATAAATGAAAGGCTCAAATTCTTGAAGAATACAAATTCATTACGCCAAGACCACACATAGCGGGGAGTTTTATAACCTTGAAAAGTTTTATCTTTCGTATCCAAAACTCCGTCTCCATTTTGGTCGACATATTTAAAGTCTCCAGGTTTGTTTCCGTACTTGGAAGCTTCCTCCTCTTCTCCTAACTGCCAAACACCATCACGTTCGTAATCCCAAATCTGCTCTGTATCATGGCCTATAAACCACTGGTTTTCATAATCATCGGCTTCTTTATATCCGATTACGTTACCCGCTTCATCCTTCACTTCCTCGACATCACCGTAAAGATGCTTGATCTTACGACGATTAAAAGAGAACGTTCCGGTCGAATTCCATGAAAAATTGTCACGATTGATCAAATTGGCGTTTAACGAAAGCTCAAAACCTCGATTTGTCAAAGCTCCTAAATTGGCCATTACACTTGCATATCCCAAGATGGAAGGTAGTGAACGGTTAACCAGCAAATCGTTTGATTCAGCCATATAAGTTTCCATACTACCACTCAATTTATCACCAAACAAAGAGAAGTCCAAACCTATATTGTAAGAAGCCGTACGCTCCCATTTTAACGAACTGTTCGGCATACGATTGATATATACCTGAGATGTCAGATATACATTTCCGTTTGGATCAACATAAGTATAAGCACCGGAATTCAATTGTGCCAATGCTTCATATTGGCCAATATCACGGTTACCGTTCTGTCCCCAAGAAAAACGCAGTTTACCATAATTCAACCAATCAGAAGTTTTTTCCATGAATTTTTCGGACGTGAATACCCAACCCAAAGCAACAGCCGGAAATACAGCATGCGGATTCATACTCCCGAATGCAGAATAACCGTCACGACGCACAGAAGCAGTCAGCATATACTTGTCCTTGAATGAGTAAAACAGACGTCCCATCAAAGCATCTCCGGTTTTATATGTATCTTCGCTAGAAACGGAAGGAGCAGTACCGGCACCAATATTATGAAAGCCTAATATGTCACTCGGAGAATAAAGTTTATTCTGGGCTACGGTTTTCCACCATTGACCTTTTTCGGCATTCTGCAAAAAAGTGGCTTCAACTCGATGATCTTCACCGAATTCTTTCTTCCAACGAAGAATATTATCAACCTGCCAATTAAATGTTTTTTCATTTTTACGCTCTGAACGACCTCCATCTCCAGCCCATTCCGGATGTTCTGCTGACTCATGATTCATATATTCATACCAGTGATAACGAGGCGTAAAGTTCATCTGATATTCGAATCCAAACGGAAGTTTTACGATTGCATACAGATTGGCATTCAAATCATGGTGAATGTCACGTCTGTCACGATACAAGTTATCGAAGAACGGATTCTTTGTATTATTATCTCCAGACGGATACATACGATAAGGACTGTCAAGAATATCAATATCATTTGTGGTAAATGGTGAGTTATGTTCGCGCTGCTCCACATCAGCAGCCAAATAACCACCTAAGCGAGTCGCGAACTGAGCGTTCAAACCCACTGTCAAGAAAGAAGTCACTTTGGATTCCAAGTTCAAACGGGTACGCAAATTACGATAACGATCTCCCACTTTTACACCTTCTCTATCAGCATATCCCATTGACCAATAATAACTGAAATCTTCTTTACGATTGGAAAGGCTGACCGTATAATCCTGTTGTAGACCAGTCTGATAAACAATATCATCCCAATCAGTCTCCACTCCATTCAAATAGTTTTCGATTTCAATCGTTTTAAAATTCAAACGGGTCAACCATTTATTAATCATAGTTTTTTCATCAGGCAATGCAGAAACAGGTGTCTGTTGGTCATAATTATACCAAGCCAACGGATCTATGCCTGCTGCTGCTAAATTTCTCGGATCAGCAAACTTTCCCGGCTGTGCAACCATTTCGGCTTCAGTCATCAAACTTTCACCATATTCCTGTCTGAATTTGATAAAACCGGCACCATCTACTGTTTTAGGTAAACGAGCATTGCTTACCATACCAACATTAGCATTAAATGAAATAACCGGCTTACCCGTTTTACCTTTTTTAGTTGTAATGGCTACTACACCATTAGCAGCCTTGGCACCATAAACAGCAACCGAACTGGCATCTTTCAAAACATCGATACTTTCAATATCCATCGGGTTGATGTCCTGCAACGAACCATCATAGATCACACCGTCAAGAACCAGCAAAGGTGAAGAACCTGCTTTCAAAGAGTTCTTACCACGAACTTGCAGATCAGCTGTGCCAGCAGCATCAGTCGACATTGAAATTGATAAACCGGCAGCACTAGCACGTAACAAATCTTGAACTGAACGAGGCGCTTCAACCTCCATCTTCTCCGCTTTCACACGCGAGATCGCCCCCGTCAAGTCCTTCTTCTTGGCCGTGCCGTAACCGATCACAACCACTTCTTCCAGCTCTTCCGTGTCTTCTTTCATCGTCACGTTGAGCGTTTTCTGATTCCCAACCGGAATCTCTTGGGAGATATAACCGATGTAAGAGAACACTAGGATGGTTTTGCCCCCTTTTACAGAAACACTGTACTTACCATCCACATCCGTGATGGAACCATTGGTCGTCCCCTTTTCCATCACGTTCACGCCAATCAGAGGTTCACCCGACTGGTCTTTTACGACACCGGTAATCGTCACATTCTGAGCAAAAGACTGGGTAACAAACAGCCCTAACAGAATTGAAATCAAACCGAATCGTAGCAAAAAATTCAATTTACACTTTTGCATTTTGATTTTAGGTAATATATTAGACATAAAAAATCACAACAAAAAATTCCACTAAGACATTAACTGTCTGCAGAAAACCAAAAGGAAATATTTGAGAATAAAAACAAAGACATCATGATATTACATTTAATTCTTACTTCAGTTCTTAAGGAACTGTGGTGTGATAAATCGTTTTTTTTGTGTTTAAATAAAAAATTAAGTTTGCATTTTCTAAATAAAGTGTGTATGTTTGCGGCCACAAACAACAAAAACTTGAGTGAGTGTTAATTTTTTATCTACAAATACCACAGTTCCTTAAGAACTATAGAATAATAAAGGCCTATAACATTTCATGCATAACCCGTCATATCTTTCACATGACGGCAAATGTCTAAACTGACGTATTGTCACACTTCCTGCCACCTGAACTTTTACAAACCTATCCTTGTTACTTTGGCATACGATTTGTAGAACAGTTAATGCAGCTCGAAAGAGAAAAGCAAGTACAGGAAAATAATAACAATTAAAATAATAGAAAATTATGGGAAAAATTATCGGAATCGACTTAGGAACAACCAACTCTTGTGTTGCCGTACTGGAAGGTAACGAACCGGTTGTAATTGCAAACAGCGAAGGTAAAAGAACGACTCCTTCAATCGTTGCATTCGTTGAAGGTGGTGAACGTAAGGTTGGTGATCCTGCAAAACGTCAGGCTATCACAAACCCGGAAAAAACAATATTCTCTATCAAACGTTTCATGGGTGAAACCTATGATCAGGTTCAGAAAGAAATTGGTCGAGTACCTTATAAAGTAGTCCGCGGTGACAACAACACACCACGTGTCGATATCGAAGGACGCCTTTATACTCCTCAGGAAATTTCTGCAATGGTACTTCAGAAGATGAAGAAAACAGCTGAAGACTATTTAGGACAGGAAGTAACGGAAGCCGTTATCACCGTTCCGGCATACTTTAGCGACGCACAACGTCAAGCGACTAAGGAAGCGGGTGAAATTGCAGGCTTGAACGTTCGCCGTATCGTAAACGAACCGACTGCCGCATCTTTGGCTTACGGTTTGGACAAAACGAACAAAGACATGAAGATCGCCGTATTCGACTTGGGTGGCGGTACATTCGATATTTCTATCTTGGAATTAGGAGACGGTGTGTTTGAAGTAAAATCCACAAACGGTGACACTCACTTGGGTGGTGACGACTTCGACCATGTGATCATCGACTGGTTGGCAGAAGAGTTCCTGCGCGAAGAAGGCGTCGACCTGCGTAAGGATCCGATGGCTTTGCAACGTTTGAAAGAAGCGGCCGAAAAAGCTAAGATCGAATTGTCAAGCACGACAAGCACGGAGATCAACCTGCCGTATATCATGCCGGTAAACGGTGTTCCAAAGCACTTGGTCAAGACACTGACACGTGCAAAATTCGAACAGCTTGCAGACAGTCTGATCCAGGCTTGTATCGAACCATGCCGTCAGTCTTTGAAAGATGCAGGTTTGAGCACTTCCGACATTGACGAAGTCATCCTCGTAGGTGGTTCGACACGTATTCCGGCTGTACAGGCCATCGTTGAGAAGTTCTTCGGCAAGGCTCCGTCAAAAGGTGTTAACCCGGACGAAGTGGTAGCTGTAGGTGCTGCTATCCAGGGGGGGGTATTGACAGGTGAAGTAAAAGACGTTCTGTTGCTCGATGTTACTCCGTTGTCACTGGGTATCGAAACAATGGGTGGTGTAATGACCAAGCTGATCGAAGCCAATACGACTATCCCTACCAAGAAGTCTGAAACATTCACGACTGCCGTTGACAACCAGCCTTCTGTAGAAATCCACGTATTGCAGGGCGAACGTTCACTGGCTAAAGACAACAAATCGATCGGCCGTTTCCACCTCGACGGAATTCCAGCCGCACAGCGTGGCGTTCCTCAGATCGAAGTTACTTTCGATATCGATGCAAACGGTATCTTGAACGTATCGGCTAAAGACAAAGGAACCGGCAAAGTACAGAGCATCCGTATCGAGGCTTCCAGCGGTTTGAGCGACGACGAAGTAAAACGTATGAAAGAAGAAGCTCAGGCTAATGCCGAAGCAGACAAGAAGGAAAAAGAACGCATCGACAAACTGAACCAGGCCGACAGCATGATCTTCCAGACCGAAAAACAGTTGAAGGATCTAGGCGACAAACTCCCGGCTGACAAGAAGGCTCCTATCGAAACAGCCCTGAACAAGCTGAAAGAAGCTCACAAGGCTCAGGATATCGCTGGTATCGATGCAGCTATGGCAGAACTGAACAGCGTATTCCAGGCAGCAAGCCAGGAAATGTACAATGCCCAGAACGCCCAAGGTGGCGCACAACCGGGTCCTGACTTCGGTCAGCAGGCTGGTGGCAACGCCGGCAACAACAAGCAGGATGGTGGTGTAACGGATGTTGACTTTGAGGAAGTGAAATAAACATATATTTTCACATAACACAAAAAAGCGATTGCCGGTTATTTCCGACAATCGCTTTTTTGTGTTCAAATCCGAAATCCTATCAGGGAAATATCACTTGATCTCAAACGCATCCGCGTCCTTCCATGCAGGAAACTTCCCCCTTAGATCTTCCAGGTCTGCACGGGTAAGCGTACATGTGCGAGTGACCTCCTCACGCTTGCCGGCATCCGCCAGCTTTTTCCCTTTCGGAGAGAAGATCATGGAATCGCCCCGGTAAACAAAGCCCTTACCGTCGATCCCTACCCGGTTCACCCCGCAGACATACGCCATATTTTCCATTGCACGTGCCTGGAGCAACGTCTTCCATACTTTTTTACGCGCCTCGGGCCAGTTGGCGACATAGATCAACAGATCGTATTCGTTGTCCACGTTCCGGCTCCAGACCGGGAAACGAAGATCATAGCAAACTTGCAAACAGATATTCCAGTCCTTATACCGTACGATCGTCCGTTTATCCCCGGCTGTGAAATGCTGGTCTTCGCCCGCCATCCGGAACAAATGCCGCTTGTCATACAAATAAGTTTCACCTTCGGGCGTGACGAAAAAAGCACGGTTGAAATATTTCCCGCCTTCTTTTGCAATGAAACTACCTGCCACAGCAAGCTTATATTTCTTCGCCCACCCCTTTATAGTAGGAATAGTAGGCCCATCCATCGTGTCGGCCAGCTTTTCCACATCCATAGAAAAACCCGTTGTAAACGTTTCCGGCAAAACGGCTATGTCCGTCTTACCGCTGACCCGCCGGAGCAGTTCTCCATAATAACCCAGATTTTCATCTCTGTCCTCCCAAATAATATGAGACTGGACCATACTGATACGCAAATTGTCTGCCATGATATTAAATTTGAACAAAGTTTTCCGGGTGACAAGCTGTCACTCCTCTGTAATGCTCACGGATATCACGGATATCTTTATCCGCATCACCCGTAGGATAGAATACCCCTTTAAAACCGGCCTCTTTCTTTTTGTAATCGAAATAAGCCATCAGGATAGGCACGTTGGCTTTCTGTGCGATATAGTAAAATCCCTTCTTCCAGTCATTCACCCGTTTGCGTGTACCTTCAGGAGTTACGGCCAGCTGGAATTCTTTCCGCCGATTGAACTGGCCAACCATCTGATCCGTCACCGAAGTCCGCTTACTGCGGTCAACAGGCACTCCGCCCAACCAGTCAAACAACAGGTTGAACGGAAAAAAGAACCATTCCTTTTTAATCAGGAAACTGGCGTTACGGCCAATCGAGGTATAAAACAGTTTTCCTACGATAAAATCCCAATTGCTGGTATGCGGAGCCACACATATCACACATTTAGGCACATCCTCCACTACCGGCCCAAGTTTCCAGCCGGCCAAGCGAAGAAGTGCCTTACTTATAGCTTTCTTCATTCTTTACTTTCTATTTGCTCAACTCTCCGATTTCAGTTGCTATTGCATTTATTTCCGTTTGCAGGTCCGCCCGCAATTTACAATAATATTCTTTCACCCGTTTCTTGTTTTCTTTTCCGTCCGGACGGTTGGCACGGCGAATAAATTCATCTTGCATATCAAGTACTCTCGCCATAACCACGTCGGCTTTCTCCGAATTGACACCCGGAAGATACAGCTTACAAAACAAAGCTTCCGAAAACAAATCGCCAGCCACATAGCTGATGTCTCTCTTTAAAATTCTTCTTTTAGCCATAGTTGTTTACATTAAAATATCTACAAATCTACATAATTCATTCATTAAACAAACCCTATAGTTGAAAAAAAGACAAAAATTCGTATCTTTGTCACCCTAAAATATCTGATTATAAACAAAATCGTTTATGGATAATACAACAACAACGCCAGAATATCTTTTCGAGAGCAGTTGGGAAGTATGTAATAAAGTTGGCGGTATCTATACCGTCCTTTCAACAAAAGCGCATACGTTGCAACAATCGTTTAAAGATAAACTGATCTTTATAGGGCCCGATGTGTGGACCGATACAAACGCTCCCGACTTTATTGAAGATGATGTTCTGTTTGCTGACTGGAAAACTTATACGAAGACCACAGAAAATCTGAAAGTGAAAGTAGGCCGATGGAATGTTCCGGGGACACCTCCCGTAATCTTAGTGGATTTCAAACCTTTCTTCAAAGAAAAAGATTCCTTTTTCTTCTCGATGTGGGAAAGTTTCCGAGTGGATTCGATCCATGCGTACGGTGACTACGACGAGTCTTGTATCTTCGCTTACGCGGTAGGTAAGGTCATCGAAAGTTTTTATCATTTTTACAAGCTGGAAAACAAAAAGGTTGCCGCTCTGTTCAATGAATGGATGCTGGGAATGGGTGCGCTCTACATCAAAAAACAACTCCCCGCCGTCGCAACGCTCTTCACGACACACGCCACATCTATCGGCCGTTCCATCGCCGGAAACAACAAAGCCCTGTATGCTTATATGGATGGCTACAACGGCGACCAGATGGCCGGGGAGCTGAATATGGAGGCGAAACATTCGTTGGAAAAACAGACAGCCTTGCATGTGGACTGCTTTACTACCGTGAGCGACATCACTGCCCGCGAGTGTAAACAATTGCTGGACAAAGCACCGGACATCGTCACGCCGAACGGCTTCGAGCCCAACTTCGTCCCGTCCGACAAAGAATACGACAAGAAGCGTATGGCAGCCCGCCGCGACCTGCTCAACGTCGCAGAGAAACTGCTCGGATGCCCCATCTCACCGGATGCTTTCCTGGTTTCAACCAGCGGTCGCTACGAATACCGCAATAAAGGTATCGACGTCTTTATCGAAGCAATGAACCGGGTACGCACTTCCGGCAGGCTCCAGCGCGAAGTCGTCGCCTTCATCATGGTTCCGGCTTGGGTACGCGATGCACGTGCAGACCTGAAAGAAGTCATCGACAAGAACATACGCACCACCTCCCCCATGCAAATGCCCTTCGTCACGCATTGGCTGAATCAGATGGAACAGGACAAGGTGCTGAACTATATCTCCCATGCCGGCTTCACCAATTCAGCGACCGACAAGCTGAAGATCATTTTTGTTCCTTGCTACCTGGACGGACGCGACGGTATCCTCAACAAACCCTACTACGATCTGCTGATCGGTATGGATGCGACCGTCTATCCCTCCTACTACGAACCCTGGGGATACACTCCGCTGGAAAGTATCGCATTCGGGATTCCGACCATTACCACCGATCTTGCAGGTTTCGGTCTATGGGCTAAGAAGCATGTGACAGGCAACAACATAAGTGAAGGCGTAGCCGTCGTGAACCGTGACGATTTTAATTATTTCGAAGTAGCAGATGCCATCACGTCTTCGATCCTGGCACTTGCAGGAAAGGACAAAAAGGAAACGGCAGAGATCCGGAAACGCAGTTTCTGCCTGGCTGCAAAAGCAGAATGGAGCAAATTCATTGTCTACTATGAAGAGGCTTTCAGAATCGCTTTGGAGCATGCAAGCAAAAGAAATAATTAAAATACGCTCATAATTAAACAGATAATCTCTATCTTTGCAACGTTTTAGGCAAAAAAGAGATGATACAATATTAAAATATAAATTGAAACATTTTAAACTTCACAATAATGAAAATCAAAGCGAATAACGCAAACAGCCCGATTTGGAAAGATGTTTATTCTCATTCTATGCTTCCCGAACAATTACAGCCGTTATACGAAATGGCTACAAACCTATGGTGGGTATGGAACCATGAAGGAGCCAAATTATTCGGTAAGATCGATTCTGAACTTTGGGCATCAACTGAAGGTAACCCAGTACTTTTACTTCAAAGTTTATCCTACAAACGTATTGAGGAAATCCTGGCAGATGATGTCCTGATGGCCGAAATCAAAGCTGTTTACTCAATATTCAAGGATTATGTAAATGTTAAGCCGGATCAGACAAAACCATCTGTTGCCTATTTCAGCATGGAATATGGTTTGACCAACGTGTTGAAAATCTATTCCGGCGGCCTGGGTGTACTGGCTGGTGACTATTTGAAAGAAGCCAGCGACAGCAACATCGACCTGACAGCAGTAGGTTTCTTGTATCGCTACGGTTACTTTACCCAGTCTCTGTCTATGGACGGACAACAGATTGCCAATTACGAACCGCAAAACTTCAACGCACTGCCCCTTACTCAGGTGATGCAGGCTAACGGCGAACCGATGGTATTGGAGGTTCCTTACCCCGGCCGCACCGTTTATGCGCACATCTGGAAAGTAAGCGTCGGACGCGTTCCTCTATATTTGATGGATACAGATATTCCCCAGAACAGCGAATGGGATCGCTCCATCACTCACCAGCTGTATGGCGGCGATTGGGAAAACCGTATGAAACAGGAATATCTGCTGGGTATCGGTGGTATCTTGATGCTGAACAAATTAGGAATCAAGAAACAGATTTATCACTGCAACGAAGGACACGCCGCACTGATCAACGCGCAGCGTCTGGTAGACTTCATCCAGAACGACGGTCTGTCATTCAACCAAGCATTGGAAGTCGTACGCGCTTCCGCCCTATACACCGTCCACACACCGGTTCCGGCTGGTCACGACTACTTCGATGAAGGCCTGTTCGGCCGTTATATGGGTGAATTCCCCGGCAAGTTAGGTATCAGCTGGCAGGAATTTATCGACATGGGACGTGAAAATCCAGGTTCCAACGAGAAGTTCTCCATGAGTGTATTCGCTTTGAACACTTGCCAAGAAGCAAACGGCGTAAGCTGGTTGCATGGAAAAGTATCCCAGCGCATGTTCGCTCCGGTATGGAAAGGCTACTTCCCCGATGAGCTGCACGTAGGATATGTGACCAACGGCGTACATATGCCGACTTGGGCTTCTACCGAATGGAAACGTTTCTTTGCAGAACATTTCGACAAGAAGTTCTTCAAAGACCAGTCCAACAAGAAATACTGGGAAGCGATCCAGAATGTTGCCGACGAAGAAATTTGGTCTATCCGCAAGACATTGAAGAACAAACTGATTACATATATCAAGAATCAATACAAGACAAACTGGCTGAAAAACCAAGGAGATCCTGCAAAGGTTGTCTCTATCCTGGACAAAATCAACCCGAACGCCCTGCTGATCGGTTTCGGCCGCCGTTTCGCAACTTACAAACGTGCCCACTTGCTGTTCACAGATCTGGACCGTCTGGCCAAGATCGTAAACAACGAACAATATCCGATCCAGTTCGTATTCACCGGTAAAGCCCACCCGGCCGATGGTGGCGGACAGGGCTTGATCAAACATATTGTCGAGATTTCCCGCCGTCCGGAATTCTTAGGAAAGATCATCTTCCTGGAAAACTACGATATGCGTCTGGCTCGTCACCTGATCGCAGGTGTCGATGTTTGGTTGAACACTCCGACCCGTCCTCTGGAAGCATCCGGTACATCCGGCGAAAAAGCAGAGATGAACGGTGTCCTGAACTTCTCCGTATTGGACGGATGGTGGTATGAAGGTTACAAACAGGGTGCAGGTTGGGCATTGACCGACAAGCGTACTTACGAAAACCAGCAGTATCAGGATCAGCTGGATGCCGCTACTATCTACCACATACTGGAAACAGAGATTATCCCGACTTACTATGCAAGAAACAGCAAGGGCTACTCTCCCGAATGGATCCAGTACATCAAGAATTCGATGTCCGAAATCGCTCCCGACTATACGATGAAACGTATGTTGGACGACTATATCGACCGCTTCTACAACAAGTTGGCAACCCGTTCCGCTCACTTGCACGAAAACGGTTTTGCCGAAGCCAAAGCAATCGCTGCCTGGAAAGAAGAAGTGGCAGAACATTGGGATAGCTTCCAGGTAGAATCGTTTACATGCAGCCAGGACTTGGCTATCGACGGTCCGGTTGTCGGCAAAGAATATAACTTCAATCTGGTTATCGACCGCCATGAACTGAAAGGTATGTTGGGAGTAGAAATGGTTGTCACGAAAGAAAATCCGGATAACCATCAGTTGGAATTACTGGCAACAGAACAATTCAAGCTGATAAAAGAAGAAGGTTCCAAACTGTTCTTCGAACTGAAAACAGCTTCAAGCGAAGCAGGCCTTCACAAGATGGGCTTCCGCGTTTACCCTGTGAACAAAGAATTGCCTCATCGCATGGACTTCGCTTTCGTCCGCTGGATCCAGTTGTAATCAAGACAAGCAAAACAATAATTAAGAAAGAGGGTGTGCATGACACATCCTCTTTTTTTATGCAGATACTAAAGCTATGCTTTACAGTGGCTAACCCTATGAGTTACGAGCACTAACCAATAGGGTTACGGACACCGACCAATAGGGCCCCATACTGTCCGCTTGAAAGACAGAAAATCAAAAAAGGGAAGTCGCACGACAGGCAACTTCCCTTTTCAAGCTGATATAGATTTTTTTAGGTTTAGAAAGCGTAATCCAAACTTAAGCCAAACACTTTATTGGTACGGCTATAGACATTCGTACCGGGGAGATTTGTACCGCAATAATTCTCCGATTTCTTTGTATAATCATGATAATTTGTCCACATATACCCCACATTCAATGCCATCTTTTCGCTCAGCATCACCTTAGCACCAAAGCCCAACGAATAAGAGTCACAGGAGAAACTAACATCGCTTTGGAAATTATCAGACAAACCATAATCCGTAATTTGAGCGCCACCACTAATGGTCAATCTCTTGATCACGTCCCATTCAATACCAAATAGATACTCATTCGTACCTCTTTCCAATTCTTTCTGTTTTCCACCGGCCATGCCCGCTTTCTTGTCATCAAAGAAATGATACTCTACAGAAGCCTTCAACATGGGTAAAAACTGATAAGAGGCTGCCACCGAAAGCATGGAAGGAATATCGTTCGGCGTATTCACACCGTGCTTGTAAGGGCCGATCAAGTCTTCCGCACTATCAGGATAATCCAACTTCTTGGTATTGTTTTCGATGTTCAAGTTCGTCTTAAACTCATATTTAGCCCCGAAATTGAATTTACCGTATTTAACATCAACCCCCAAAACCGGTGTCAGCCCCCAACCTGTCTGATCGCAATCCAAAGCCAAATTCATCAAGTCTGTTCCACCAAAATCCTTTTTCAGCTTCGCATCCAGATACCCGTCATAGTTTCCTGAAAAATAGTTCATCCGGCCTCCGGCAAAGGCAGAAAGCCAATCCGTGATCTTATATGACAAGCCAAGTTGCAGAGAATAAATATACTGTTTTCCGTCCATCGCACTGTTAATAGTATACATATCCGGCGTAACGATGGGACTTTTACCGCCCGTCTTTATATACTTCCCCAGACTTTCCTGGAATATACCAGCCATAGCTGCCGATTCGAACATCGGCAGGCCATCGTCAAACGATGCCTTACCGCCCCCACCCGTAATGGCAAAGAAACCGGAGATGGTCCAATCACCTTTTTTGTAAGCCGCAAAAACACTCGGAATCACAGGAGCGGCCGCCTTTCCTTTGTAATATTTTTTATAGGGGACATCGCTTACTGTCGGCACTTTATTTACCGGGTCGAAACCATTATATGTACCAAAAGAGGCATCTATATCCCTAGTCTGGAAAGCACTTTGGATACTCACACCGACACGGAAACCGTCTGTCGGCAAGAAAGAAAGACCCGCCGGGTTAGACAAAGCACCATCTATATCAATTGCAGCACCTCGCGAAAGTGACCTTAAAAAGGCTGCATGCTGATTCGTATTCGTCAAATATCCACCAGCGAAAGAAACCAAAGGCATCATCATCAATGCCGCACCTACTACTACTTTTTTCTTCATGTTTTACTTTTCTTAATTACAAAACGGCGGCAAAGATAAATACTTTTTTCAAACATTGCACACTTTTAATGAAAATGTGCCGCACAAAATCACACATATTGTGCAATATATATTCTTCCCAATTGTCAACAATCAATTGTCAATTGTCAACAAAAAAGGTATCTTTGCACCCGAAAAGGAATGTCTCCTTTTCCGTGTGCTTGCTAAACCACGTACTAAAAACAAGAAAGATATGAAACATAAAAAAGAAGCCGCTTTGGTATGCTTCTCCGGTGGACAAGACTCCACGACCTGCCTGTTCTGGGCCAAGAAGCACTTTTCTCGCGTAGAAGCCGTATGTTTTACATACGGGCAAAAACATTCCCTGGAAATAGAGGTTGCACGAAAAATTGCAGCCGATGCTGACGTCCCCTTCCAACTGTTGGACGTGTCGTTGATCAGCCAGCTCGATCCGAACTGTTCGCTGACAAACACCGGCATTTCAATGGATCAGGAAAAACCGGCAGACAGCTACCCGAACACCTTCGTTCCGGGACGTAACATGGTATTCCTGACCTTCGCAGCAATCCTGGCACGCAGCAAAGGAATCTTCAACTTGGTAACCGGAGTGTCGGAAGCCGATTTCAGCGGTTATCCCGATTGCCGCGATACATTCGTCCGCTCCCTCAACGTCACCCTGAACCTGGCGATGGACGAACGGTTCGTGATCCACACGCCCCTGATGGACCGGGACAAAAGCGAAGTGTGGGAACTTGCGGACGAATTAGGAGTCTTCGACCTTGTACGGACCCAGACCCTCACCTGCTACAACGGCATCATGGCAGAAGGCTGCGGGCATTGCCCCGCCTGCAAACTACGTCGCGAAGGTTTGGAGAAATATTTAAAAAGACGCCGATAAACCATCGTTTACAAGAATAACAAAAAGACATCATGGATACAAGAAAAGATGAAAACGAACTACATCTGTTAGGCGGTTCAACCGTATATAAACAGGACTATGCTCCGGAAGTACTGGAAGCGTTTACAAACAAGCATCCGGACAATGATTACTGGGTACACTTCAACTGCCCGGAATTTACAAGCCTCTGTCCGATCACCGGCCAGCCGGACTTTGCAACCATCTACATCGATTATATTCCCGATATAAAAATGGTGGAAAGTAAGAGCTTGAAATTATATCTGTTCAGTTTCCGCAACCACGGGGCTTTCCATGAGGATTGTGTCAATATCATCATGAAAGACCTTATCCGCCTGATGAACCCCAAATACATCGAAGTGACCGGTATCTTCACTCCGCGCGGCGGAATCAGCATTTACCCGTATTGCAATTACGGCCGGCCGGGCACTAAATATGAGAAGCTGGCAGAACAACGGCTTTTCAACCATCATGCGAAATAAAAAAGCACGCACAGCTTTTCCATTAACCAGCCAATTAGATGTAAGCGTATTTTATCCTCGACAACGCCGGGAACCGAATACACTTACATCTATTTTTTATTTCTTAATTTCCTGTTTTCGATTTTATAGTCTTAATTAATCCATTACCTTTGCAAGCAATAAATTCTAAACCTATATATAAAACAATTTAGACCATGAACAAAAGCATTACAATGAAGACAGCTTTGGCAGCATTGGCTTGTACAGCTTGTGTCAGTGCAAGCGCGCAAAAACAGTACCCCGAACAGGAAAAAATGAAACCGGGAATGTCTGAATACTGGACTCCGCAACCGAAAGTAGTCACTCCGGGTGACATCAAGACAAACAGCGCCCCTTCCGATGCCATCGTCCTGTTTGACGGAAAAGACCTTTCCGCTTGGCAAAACGCTAAGGGCGGCCCCGCCGAATGGATCGTAAAAGACGGCGTTTTCACTGTAGACAAGAAGAAAGGCGACATCCTGACAAAACAGAAATTCGAGAACTTCCAGTTGCATATCGAATGGTGCGTACCGGAAAACATCACCGGCACAAGCCAAGGACGCGGCAACAGCGGCATCTTCCTGCAAGACATGTATGAAATCCAGGTGCTGGATTGCTATAACAACGAGACATACGTGAACGGACAGACCGGCAGCGTCTACAAACAAACGCCTCCTTTGGCAAATGCCATGCGCAAACCGGGAGAATGGAATGTTTACGATATTATCTATTCCGCTCCTATCTTCAAGGAAGACGGCACTTATCGTGTTCCGCCGCGCGTCACGGTCATCCAGAACGGCATCGTATTGCAGAATAACACGACTATCCTGGGCACTACGGAATATATCGGTTTCCCGAAAGTCGTAAAACACGGAGCAGGCCCGATCCGTTTGCAGTCTCATGGCGACCCCAGCGAACCGATCAGCTTCCGTAATATTTGGATCAGGGAAATGTAAATTCAGGTGAAAGGTGAAAGGTGAAAGTTAAAAAGAAATATAAATCAAACTTTTAACTTTTAACTTTCAACTTTCACCTTTCAACTATTTAGTCGAGTGTCAGATTAAACTCATCCTTCAACTTTGCCAAAACCGGATTTATGTTCAGTAGGTGTTCATACTTCTCTGCCGACGTATAGGCCAAATGCTTCTGGTTCGTTTCATCTATACGGACACGCATCTGAATACGGGTATTCTTCAACTGCATCCGCAGATAACTCAATATATCGATACAATTATTCGTCAACTCATCCTGTTGGCCGGGGTTATGCACACAGACTTCAAAATAATAATTATCCTGCAAGGCCGGCTTGCAATTGATCATCGTATTTTTCAGATATACCTTCTTGTCGATAGCGGAAGCATACGCATCCCAATAATGAACCAATGCTTCCTGGCTGAAAGGACTTTGCATTTCCTGTACCACGGTAGCAGTCTGTGTCGCAGCCTGCGCTTTCGGATGCTCTACGCCAATCTCCTTAATGGATGTACCGAACTGGGGCGGACGCGCCACTCTCTTGGGAGCCGATGCCGGAGGGGCCTGCGGAATAAGAGTCGGAGAAGGCGGCACATGAGTGGAAACGACCTGCTGGCGGGGAGTCGCTCCGGTCATTTCCTGCGGAGATTGTACCGGACGTTGCAAAGGAGGGGCAGATTGTACGGTATATGTCTGCTGAGCCGCCACAGCCTGGCCTGCTTGAGCAGGGGCCTGGCCCGGCCCGTTGGATGCTATCGGCTCAATCAGCCCTTTTTTTTTATCATCGGCCGGTTGTCCGGCACTGCTTAACTGACAAAGCTGGATAAGCGTAAGTTCCAACAACAGGCGTTTATTCCGGCTGGCCCGGTAATTCAGGTCACATGTATTTGTCAGCTCGATCGCCTTGAACAACAGCCCGTCGGAACAGCGCTTCGCCATCTCCTTATAACGTTCACGGATAGAAGCGCCGACCTCGAACAGGATCAAAGTAGCCTCATCCTTGCAGACCAGCAAATCACGGAAATGCGATGCCAGGCCAGTTATGATATTCTGCCCGTCAAATCCTTTGCTCAATATATCGTTCAAGATCAGGATGGCAGACCGGACATTTCCGGAAAGCATCGCATCCGTCAACCGGAAATAATATTCGTAATCCAGGACGTTCAGGTTATCGATAACAGCCTGATAGGTAATATTCCCATTTGTAAAACTGACTACCTGGTCGAAGATGGACAACGCGTCGCGCATACCGCCATCCGCTTTCTGGGCAATCACATTCAGGGCTTCCGGTTCAGCCGTCACTCCTTCGCAGGAAGATACGTATTCCAGATGCTCCACCATATCGGCAATCGAGATACGCGAAAAGTCATATATCTGGCAACGGGACAGGATGGTCGGCAACACCTTATGCTTCTCCGTCGTAGCCAGAATGAACAAAGCATGATGGGGCGGTTCCTCCAATGTTTTCAGAAATGCATTGAAAGCCGCCGAACTCAACATATGCACCTCATCGATAATAAAGACCTTGTATTTTCCGATAGGAGGCGGAATGCGCACCTGGTCGATCAGGGCACGGATGTCATCGACCGAGTTGTTGGAGGCGGCATCGAGTTCATGGATATTATAAGAACGCTGCTCGTTGAAGGCCTTGCAGGATTCGCATTCGTTACAGGCTTCCCCGTCGGCAGTCGGATTCAGACAATTGATCGTCTTGGCAAAGATACGGGCACAAGAAGTCTTGCCCACTCCACGGGGACCGCAAAAGAGGTAGGCATGAGCCAGCTTGTTACTCTGTATTGCATTCTTAAGTGTAGTTGTCAAGGACTTCTGTCCTACCACACTACGAAAAGTAGAAGGACGGTATTTCCTTGCCGATACAATATAATTATCCATTCTCTGCTTTTTTATTAACAAGACAAAGATAAACAAAATAATTCATTTACCTTTGCAAAAACGAAGTTCCTATGTCACGCATAAAAGACTTTTACAACAAGTATCTATCCAGGATCAATGCCTACTGGCTGGTAACCATCGTGTTCTTCGCCCTGACATTCGTAATGGGCGATAGCAGTCTGTACAAGCGTTATACATACGATGAAAAGATTCGTAGCCTGGAAAAGGAAATCAAGCATTACCAGAAGGAGATCGAAATCAACAGCAAAAAGCTGAACGATCTGCATACGGATAAGGAAGGACTCGAACGCTTCGCCCGTGAAGAATATTTCATGAAAAAGCCGAACGAGGATGTATATATTATTAAGAACAAATAAATGAACGAAAAAGCAAGAACGATCGTTTTCAATATCTCCGCCCTGCTGTTGCTCGCCGGTGCGGGATTATATCTGGCATTGCCGGTTGCAGCTCCTTACCTGTTCGCCGTCGGGGCTGCCGGTATAGCGGTCAGTTACCTGACAATGCCTACCCAAGATATGGATTTTCGCAGGCGCAGATTGCACCGCTACAACATATTTGCCGGGTTGCTGTGTATATTCGCCTCCGCCCTGATGTTCAGCGGACGGAAAGAATGGATGATTTGCCTGACCATTTCAGCCCTGCTTCAGTTATACACGGCATTTGTCACCCCTAAAAAAGAAAACTAAAAACGAAAAATACCTACATATAGTTAGACGTATTGTCTAAATTACAATTACAGGGACAATAAAATTACCTAAAATCCGCGATTGATGCGCTTTCTATTTATAAGGAACTTTGCAGCGTTTTATTAACGATACAAAACTCTTTATAAATTGAAAGCGACTATTCTAAAAATTTCCGGCTTATTCATATTCCTCTTGGCTGTAATATCCGCCTCTGCTCAGGACAGGGCGATGATCTCAGGTAAAATCATATCTACGGAAAAAGAAACCGTTGATTTCGCAACGGTCTACCTAAAAGGTACCACATACGGCGGAACAACCAACGAACAAGGTATTTACCATCTGAAAGCTCCGGCTGGCGACTACACGTTAGTCGTATCTGCCATCGGTTACAAGACTGTTGAGAAACCGGTGAAACTTACCGGTGGAGAAAGGACCAGACAGAATATCACCATTACTCCGCAATCGACGGAGCTGGACGAAGTGGTCGTTGTCTCAAACGGAATAAGCCGTTTGAAACGTTCGGCATTCAATGCCGTAGCACTTGATACGAAAGAACTGCAAAATTCCAACAAAAGCCTGAGCGAGGCACTGGCGAAAGCTCCGGGAATGAAGGTTCGTGAATCCGGGGGTGTCGGTTCGGACATGCAACTTACGCTGGACGGTTTCAGTGGCAAGCACGTGAAAATATTTATCGACGGTGTGCCGCAGGAAGGTGTGGGAAGTTCGTTCGGGCTGAACAACATCCCGGTTAACTTTGCCGAACGCATCGAAATCTACAAAGGCGTGGTCCCAGTAGGCTTCGGTACGGATGCAATCGGAGGCGTGATCAACATCATCACTAAAAAGAAGCGGGACAGATGGTTTTTAGATGCCTCCTATTCCTATGGCTCTTTCAATACGCACAAGTCTTACGTGAATTTCGGACAGACGTTCAAAAACGGATTCACTTACGAAATCAATGCCTTCCAAAACTATTCGGATAATGATTACTACGTGAACGCTCCGGTAGAAAACTTCGAGACCGGAAGCATCGACAGAAGCAAGAAGGAACGGGTGAAACGTTTCAACGATACCTACCACAATGAAGCCGTCATCGGCAAACTGGGGATCGTAGACAAGAAATGGGCGGACCGCCTGTTGCTGGGTTTCACCTATTCGAATATGTATCAGGACATACAGACCGGTGTACGCCAGGAAATCGTTTACGGGCAAAAACACCGCAAAGGACACTCTCTGATGCCCTCACTGGAATATGGCAAACGCGATCTGTTCACAAAAGGGCTGGACATCGTGTTGACAGCCAACTACAATAAAAACCAGACAACCAACGTAGACACCTCTTCTTATGAATACAACTGGCGTGGAGAAAAGCACCTGATGAACTCCGCCGGAGAACAGTCAAGACAGCATTCACGGGCAGACAACAATAACTGGAACGGCACATTGACACTCAATTACCGGGTCGGTAAAATGCATACATTTACCTTCAATCATGTGCTGAACACTTTCCATCGCTCCAATACCTCCCTGCTTGCAGCCGAAGAGATGAAAAGCGCCATTGCCAAAGAAACCCGTAAAAACATTTCAGGCCTTTCCTACCGGTTGATGCCGTCCGAACACTGGAACTTTTCCGCTTTCGGAAAATACTACAACCAATTTGTAGCAGGCCCGATGGCAACATCAAGCACGCAGGACGAATACGTACGCAAAACACGTTCTGTCAACTCATTCGGATACGGGGCGGCCGGAACCTACTTCATCTTGACAGGCCTGCAAGCCAAGCTGTCTTACGAAAAAGCTTATCGCCTGCCGACCATCGAAGAGATGTTCGGTGACGAAGACCTGGAAATGGGCGAACTGAGCATCCGACCGGAAAATAGCGACAATATCAACCTCAACCTGAGCTACAACAAGACATTCGGGAAACATACCTTGTATGTGGAAGGTGGAGTGGTCTACCGCAATACGAAAGATTACATACAACGTAACATCACAGATTTGAGTGGCGGCAAGCAAGCGGCAACCTATATCAACTACGGCAAAGTCGAGACAAAGGGATTTAATCTGTCCATCCGCTACAACTTCGCAAACTGGGTGAGCGTAGGCGGTAACTTTACCCAAATGGACGTACGCGACAAAATGAAAACCTCCATTACCAGCAGTGCCGAAAACCTAGCCTATGGAGAACGGATGCCTAACCTTCCCTACCGGTTTGCGGATTCCGACATATCGTTCTATTGGCGTAACCTTTGGAAAAAAGGTAATGTGCTGACTGTTACTTACGACAATCAATACCTGCATAGCTTTACTTACTATTCGTCTGCTATCGGATCGAAAAACAACGACTATGTCGTACCGAATCAGTTCTCCCATAATCTAACTCTTTCCTACAGCCTTCAGAACGGACGGTACAACGTGTCGTTGGAGTGCCGCAACTTTACAAACGAAAACTTGTACGATAATTTTAGTTTGCAGAAAGCCGGACGCGCTTTCTACGGTAAAGTAAGAGTTTATTTCGGAAATTAATTCAATTATCACAGTTACTAAATATAAATACATTTATTGCAAGATGAAAAAGAATCATTTATTAACCGGTATTGCCGCAGTTATGCTGACGGGTGGACTGTTTACTTCCTGTAGTGACAACGAGATCCCGGCACCGGACGAAGGAGGAAAAGGCGAAACAAAAAACACATTCGTAATCCCTGCTTCTACAACGGCATCCGGAAATACGACCAACGTACTGCTTACAGCCGAGAGTGTGGACGAAGGGACCATCACGACATTGAACAACGGCCTCGTGAATGACGGAGCCACACAATGGGTTTTCTATAAAGACCAGTATTTGTACGGCCTGACTTACAATCAGGGAAATGCCGGGGACACACGCTCGTATATCCTGAATGCGGACGGAGAACTTGAAACCCGCTCACAAAGCTATAAGGTCAAACGATTTACGACTTACGGCATTTATGACAAGTATATCATGACTCTTTCTTCGGGTGACGGTCCGACGGAATGGGTGGATGAGAACGGCTACGTCCCCCAGTCATTCCTGGTCTCTCTTTTAGATGTCGCAGCCGAGACAAAAACGGACAACGACACAAAGAACAAAGCCTACCTGTCCGAAAACTTCCTGGGCAATGGCGAATATGTAACGCTGGCAGGTATCTTGGAACATAACAGCAAGATCTATAGCGTAGCCGTACCGATGGGATTAAGCCAGTATGGGACAAAAGACGGAAACGGGAAATGGATTCTGCCGGGTAACGAAGACTTGGTGAAAACCGAATCCGGTGGTTCGAACAGTAGCGCTTACGAAAAAGACGAGCTATTGTGGACACAGTATCCGAATTCTTGTTGGGTCGCCATCTTCGACGATGAAACATTTACAAATAAGAAAATCATCAAGACTGATAAAATCAGTTACGCTTGCGGCCGTTTCAAATCGCAATATTACCAAATGATTTGGGCCGCCGATAATGGCGACATCTATGTATTCTCACCATCATATGCCAAAACGATGACCGACCCGCGCCAACAGACTAACTTGCCGGCCGGTGTGGTGCGCATCCCGAACGGAAGCGAAGATTTCGACGATTACTACTGCAACCTGGAGGCACAGAGCAACGGCAACTCCTTCCTTCGCAGCTGGCATATAACAGAAGATTATTTCTTGTTGCTGATGTATGACCGTCCTTTCAGTGAAACAGGCTATACCGCAAATCAGTTGGCCGTATTCAAAGCCGGAGCCGAAAAATTGACTTACGTAAGCGGACTTCCTTCAACCGATATAATTTCCGGTTTCGGAAACACGATACATGTTGAAAACGGCAAGGCTTACATCGCTGTAACGACAACCGATGGGAACCCAGCAATCTACAAGATCGACCCGGTTAACGCCAGTGCTACGAAAGGTGTAACAGTCAAAGCAACCCAAATAACCGGTATCGGCAAACTGACAGCCCAATGAAAAAATTCTTTGCGAAAATACATTTATGGTTATCGATACCCTTCGGTATTATCATCGCGATCGTCTGTCTGACAGGAGCCATCCTGGTATTCGAAACAGAGATACTGGAGCTTTGCTATCCTTCCCGTTATTTTGTCAAAGAGGTAAAAGGCGAAATGCTTTCGCCGGCGGTGCTCATGGGCGCCGCCGGCCAGCAACTTCCCGACTCCATCAAAATAAACGGGATACGGGTTTCCTCCGACCCCAAACGGACCTACCAACTGATTTTACCCGGAAAAAAGGCTGCTTGCTTTATCAATCCCTACACCGGAGAAATTACCGGCATAGACGATGGAAAAGGGTTCTTCATGAAGATAATGCGCCTTCACCGTTGGCTGTTGGACGAATATAAACGGGATGGAAGTTTCGCTTGGGGTAAAACTATTGTCGGATATTCAACCCTGGTACTGGCCATTATTATCATAAGTGGTCTTGTCATCTGGTATCCGAGAAACAAGAAAGCACTGAAAAACCGGCTCAAAATCAAAACAAAAGCCGGCTGGTTCCGCTTCCTGTACGATCTACATGTCTCCGGAGGTTTCTATGCAGCTTTACTTTTGCTTATCCTGGCATTGACTGGTCTAACCTGGTCGTTCGGTTGGTATCGTGACGCGTTCTATACCGCGTTCGGCATCAGCACAACATCTAAACAGACGCACGCTCCGACATCTGCCGTCCCCCAAAAAACAGCAGGCGAAAGAGGTTCGAAGAAACATCCCAAAACCGATTACACACAATGGGCCGAAGTCTTGGCCGATTTACAAAGCCGTTATCCGGAATATAAATCGATCTCCATCCAAGACAGATCAGCAACCGTTTCTACCGCTGCCTATGGAAATACAAGAGGAAGCGACCGTTATTCCTTTGACCCGGCTACCGGCAAGATCACTGAAATTCAATTATACAAGGACCTCCCTAAATCCGCCAAAATAAGAGGATGGATCTATTCCGTTCATGCCGGAACATGGGGAGGATTGACAACCCGGATATTAAGCTGTCTGGTTTCGCTCTTAGGGGCTGTCTTTGCCATAACCGGTTACTATTTCTGGATCAAGAAGAAACTCCGGAAGTCCAAACAAAGGTAAACAAGAACAAGCATGCTTCGCTTGCCGTAAAGCATAGCTTTGCAATAGCTAAAGCATAGGGTTACAATAGCTAAAGCATAGGGTTACAAGGTCTAATGCATAGCATTATCCCCCCCAAGGAATCCTTAGGGCCACAATCAAAAAGGGCTGCCCCCTGCGGGACAGCCCTTTCGTATATATCTATATGTTTTATTCCTTATTTACCGGAAGAGTAGTTCTTATTCAGCACTTCGAGAAATTCGGCAGTGATGTCGTATGCCGGATTAGATAACAAAATATTGTCACCCATTGTATTGCTGAAAATGATCTGATAACCTTTTGTCTGGTTGAAAGTCGTCAACTGGGCGACGATCGTATCGCGAAGCTGTCCGTTCAGCTCCATCTGCTTGGCAGCCAACTCTTGTTCTTTCTTAGCCGCATAGTTCTGAAGTTCCTCCTGCTTTTTCTGCAAACGGTTTCCTTCCTGCTGCGCTCTTTCCGTAGTAAGGAAAGCATTGGCTTCATATTTACGTTGAAAATCATTTAATTCTGTCCGTAAGGCATTTGACCGCTGAGTCATATCTAAACGATAGTCTTCCTGCATCTTGAGAATACGTTCATTCAAATCTTTCGAATAGTTGTAATTCGATAAAAGAGAGTCTACATTTACATATGCTACAGGGAGCAGATTGGTAGAATCTCCCTCCGTTGTGAAAGCCGGAGCTACTGTGGATTCTTTTTTACTGGAAAACTGCATAACAAACAGGATTATGACAGCTACCGCGAGCACACCATTAATAACGTAGTTAATGTTCTTCATAAAGTGTAAATTAAATCTTTATTTTATTTTATTCTTCTATTTCTTTTATTTTATCATATAGATTCTTCCGCAAACTATCTCTCTTATGCTGGGTTTTAGCACAGCATATACCTTTCTCCCTTAGTGCCGCATTACCTTCAATGTGTGTATTCGGAAACTTCCCTCCCTTTTTGAAAATCACTTTTACACTGAGCAACACAACACAAATAACAAGAATTATGACAGTAATCAATAACGTTGTAAGCATTTTCTCTATATTTGTGGACGCAAATATAAGAGTTTAAGTGATTGGAAAGTATGTTTTTGATATTTAATTGTACTTTTTTTCATACAACCCCCTGTTTGCAGTGGTATTATTAACTATAGAGTAACATCTATAATACATTGTAACATTATGAAGATTACTGATTTAAAGCCTGAAATCGTCTGGAAGTTCTTCCACCAGGTAACACAAGTGCCCCGTCCTTCAAAGAAGGAGGGAAAAATGATCGAGTTTCTTGAATCATTCGCCAAACAGTATAAAATAGCGATCAAAAAAGATGCCGTAGGCAACATCCTGATGTCTAAACCGGCTACTCCCGGCAAAGAAAACCTGCCGACAGTCGTTTTGCAATCCCACATGGACATGGTCTGCGAAAAGAATAATGGAACCGCACATGATTTCGACCATGATCCGATCGAAACAATCGTCGACGGGAACTGGCTTCGCGCCAACGGTACGACTCTGGGGGCAGACAATGGCATCGGTGTAGCCGCCGAACTGGCTATCCTCGCGTCCGATGATATCGAGCACGGACCGATCGAATGCCTTTTCACCGTAGATGAAGAAACCGGGCTGACCGGAGCCAAAGCACTCGAAAAAGGATTCATGACAGGCGATATCCTGCTGAACCTCGATAGCGAAGACGAAGGTGAAATCTTTATGGGATGCGCAGGCGGCAAAGATACGCAAGCGGTGTTCTATTACGAACCACGTGACACCAATCCGAACATGCAATACTTCAAAATCGAAGTGAAAGGCTTGAACGGCGGACATTCCGGTGGCGAAATACACAAAGGGTTGGGCAATGCCAACAAGATTCTGGTGCGCTACCTGTACCTGTTGAAAAATCAAGCCGATTTCAACCTTTGCTTCATCCACGGCGGTAACCTCCGCAACGCTATCGCCCGCGAAGCGCAAGCGACCATCGGCCTGTATCCGGAAGAAAAGGAAGCAGCCCGTATTCTGCTGAACCATTTCACGGCAGATATCGAAAACGAACTGAAACATGTAGACCCGAACGTACAGATAACAATGGCATCGACCGACCGTCCGGACAAATACATCAGCGACTATGATGCCGAAAAACTGATTCTGGCTTTACATGCCTGCCCGCATGGCGTGATCGGCATGAGCCACGACATCGAAGGGCTGGTGGAAACCTCCACCAACCTGGCTTCTGTCAAGATGGGAGATGACAGCACAATCATTGTCGGCACAAGCCAGCGCAGCTCCATCGAGTCTTGCAAGAACATGATTGCCAACCAGGTCGCATCTGTTTTCAAGTTAGCCGGTGCACAGGTAACTCACGGCGACGGCTATCCGGGTTGGGCGCCTAACCCGGATTCAAAGATCCTGAAAGTGGCACAAGAGACCTATAAACGTTTGTTTAACAAAGATGCAAAAATAATGGCGATCCATGCAGGACTGGAATGCGGCTTGTTCCTAGAAAAATATCCGAATCTGGATATGATCTCATTCGGACCGACGCTTCGGGATGTCCATTCCCCCAACGAACGCATACAGATTGATACCGTTGGATTGTGGTGGTCTCACTTACTCGAACTATTAAAGAACATCCCTGCAAAATAAATCGATACATTTCTCGTTATAAAAGAGGATTAACATTCAACAGATGTTTTTCCTCTTTTTTTATGTTAATGCCCGAAAACTTATTTATAATAAATTTGTTTTCTTATTGACATTATATGGTAAATAACAGTTTACCTGGACTATTAATAATTAATGAAATGAAAAAATTAGCCGCTCCGTTACTCATATTATTCTTTATAGTGCTCAACCTGTTGTCGTGTGACGGGCTGGACGAAAACTATTCGAATAACCCCAACCATCGGCTGAGCTTCTCGGTCGACACACTTTCTTTCGATACGGTATTCACCACAATAGGCTCCGCAACCAAAGAGTTCATGATCTATAACCGCAATGACCAACCTTTGCTGATCAGCGAGATCATGCTGGCAAGCGGTGAAGAAACCGGTTTCCGCATCAATGTGGACGGGCGTAAAGGCGACCATTTCCAGGATGTAAGGATACAGGCGGACGACAGCTTGTATGTTTTTGTGGAAGTGACCGTCAATCCGAACGCATCCAACCAGCCGCTGCTGGTAGACGATTCCATCATCTTCACCACAAACGGAGTCAAACAGTCTGTCCGCCTCGAAGCATACGGGCAAAATGTAAACCTGTATAAAAACGGGCTTATCCTGACACAAGACACGCATTTTACAGCCGAACGGCCCTACCTTATATATGACAGTCTGGTTATTTCTCCCAACATCACGCTCAACATCGATCCGGGCGCAACGTTCTATATGCACGACACAGCGAAAGTCATCACATACGGGACATTGCTGGCCAAAGGGACACGCGAAAATCCGATTGTCTTCCGCGGAGACCGTCTGGATTTCATACTGAACGACATCCTGCCCTACGACCGGACACCATCACAATGGGGAGGGATTTTCTTCCGTCCGGAAAGCTACCATAACATTATGGACAATGTCATCGTGCGAAACGGAAAAACAGGACTGACATTCGAAAAGTCGTCACCGGACGAATCCAAACTGAAACTAAGCAATTCCCAAATCACGAATATGGGAGAGCACCTATTCTCTGCACGCAATTGCAAGATTGAAGTGACCAACACGGAATTGACCAATGCCGGAGGAGGTGTCGTGGTTCTGATTGGCGGGAACTACTGTTTCGTCCATTGTACGCTTGCCAATTTCATGACATTGGAAAAACGGACCACGCCTTGCCTCACGATGGCAAACAATGCGAATGAAGAGGCTTATCCGCTCAAAGCGACATTCGACAACTGCATCATCGACGGCAGTTTCGATGCTGGCAAAGAAGCATATAAAGGAGAACTCAATCTATCCGTCGATGGTGCGGCATCATTCGAATACCTGTTCAACCATTGCGTAATCAAAACGAATGGCAGCAACAATGACCACTTCAAAGAGGTATTGTTCACCAATACCAGTCCGTCCTACAGGTTAAAAGGCGGCGAAAAAAACAAATACCGTTTTGATTTCCGTCCGGATTCGCTGACGACCTTAGGAGTTGGGAAAGCCGATATCTTCGTCACGCAGCAATATCCGGTGGACCGCTACGGCATAAACCGCCTGACAAACGACGGTCCCGATATCGGAGCCTACGAATTCGTACCGAAAGAAGATGAAACAAAATAAAACGATATGGCCAGAACCTTAACTATGACGTTTTTTATCCTGACATTGTTTTCTTTGCCTTCACAAGGGCAAACAGACTTCCGCGTGATGAGCTACAACGTCGAGAACCTGTTCGACACGAAAGACGATCCGCTTACGGCGGACAATGATTTCCTCCCCTCCGGCAACCGCCACTGGACGTCCGGACGGTTTTACCATAAACTACAACAACTGGCAAAAGTCATCACAGCAGCAGGAGAATGGAGCACTCCGGCTTTGATCGGACTTTGTGAAGTCGAAAACGATTCCGTCCTTGTCCGGCTTCTGAACTACACTCCGCTCCGTCGGCAGCATTACCGTTATTGCATGACACACGGACAAGACACGCGAGGGATTAATGTAGCATTTCTTTACCAGCGGGACAAGTTTCGCTATCAGGGACACACGGAACATCCAGTCCGTTTTACCCGCAAGCAGCATAAACACACCCGTAATATCCTGCATGTATGGGGAGATGTAATGACCGGAGACCGGATCGATGTCTTTGTCTGCCATTTTCCCTCCCGTTACGGAGGAGAAAAAGAAAGCGAACCGGACCGTTTGGATGCCGCACGTACCCTGCGTACATTATGCGACTCGATCCACAACCTCCGTCCTGCCCCACACATCCTGATTATGGGAGATTTTAATGATACGCCGGACGACACGAGCATCCGGGAAATACTGGATGCCCATCCGGTTCAGGTTCCATGCCTGTCCGGTTCAGGTTCCATGCCTATGAAACCTCGGACGAATGCTTATCCATCTCTCCTTCTATACAACCTGTTTGCCAAGAACCGGTCAGTTCCTCCTGGAAGTCATAAATATCAAGGGGAATGGAGCCAGTTAGATCAAATCATCCTGTCGTCCTCTCTCACCGACACCACCTCCCAGATGCAGCTCATCCCAGGAAGCGCCCGCATCTTTTCACCGTCATTCCTGCTCATAAAAGATAAAACCTGGCGTGGCGAACGCCCTTTCCGCACCTACTATGGCTTCAAATACGAAGGTGGCTACAGCGACCATCTCCCTTTGATCGTCGACTTTCTACTATTGAAATAAATGATTACTTTTGTTTTTTTAAATACAGATAGAATATGTACAAACTATATATCGCCATACTGTTTTTTTTCATACAGACAATAAGCGCCCAACAACTCCGCCAGCCATTCGATTTCCCGATCTTGTTGAGCGGTAACTTCGGGGAGTTGCGCAACAATCATTTCCATTCCGGAATAGATTTTAAGACACAAGGAGTTGAAGGGAAGCCCATCCACGCCGTACAGGACGGATACGTATCACGTATATCCGTCAGTCCGTGGGGATACGGAAACGGTTTATACCTGACACATCCGGACGGAACGACAACCGTCTACGGTCATTTGCAACGATTCGCCCCTTCCATCGCCCGATATATCAAGACACAGCAATACGAACAGGAAAGCTTCAACGTGAACTTGTTCCTCGACCCGGACCAACTCCCGGTCAAAAAAGGAGAAATTGTCGCCTATAGCGGAAACACCGGAAGTTCGGGAGGCCCGCATCTCCACTTCGAAGTACGCGACACGGAAAGTGAAGAGGTACTCGATCCTATCGAATATTTCAAAGAGAAGATAACCGACACCCGCGCACCGAAAATACAGGGAATCCTGGTCTGCCCGCAACCAGGCAAAGGAGTGGTCAACGGCAGCAGCCGTAAACTGGAGCTAAAACCGGTCACGGCCAAAAACGGCAAACAAACCATCACCGGTAAGATCGAAGCTTGGGGAGAAATCGGGCTGGCGGTCAAAGCCTACGATTATATGGATAATACGACAAATATCTACGGAGTGAAGGATATTACCCTCCGCCAAGACAGCCAGATCATCTACCATAGCAACCTAGACCGCTTTGCTTTCGACGAGACCCGTTACTTGAACAGCTATGTCGATTATGAGGAATGGAAAGAGCGTCGCTCCTTTTATATGCGCAGCTTTGTAGAACCAGGTAACCGCCTCCGTTTTAACGAAAGCATCAACCGGGGAATCATCCATATAGAAGAAGAGAAAACGTATCATCTCACGTATACGCTCGCCGATGCATTCGGCAACACAACTCGCCTCTCCGTTTGGATAGAAGGGAAAGAACAGGAGATTCCGGAGATCGAGACCGAAGGTACAGAGCTGTTTCATTGGATGGCCGACAACCGGTTCGGAGCAAAAGGTATCCGGATGACGATCCCGAAAGGAAACCTGTACGACGATCTTTATTTCCGTTATTCGGTAAAAGAAGACAGCACGGCATTGGCAGACACGCACATCCTGCATAACCGCCCCGTTCCGCTTCACAGCTCGGCCCGGCTGTCCTTGCGTTTACGAGTCGACACGCTGGAAAACAAGCAGCAATATGGTATCATCCGCACTCAGAAAGGACGTCGATCCTGGATCGGCGGCACTTACCGGAACGGCTGGATCGACGGCACGATCAAAGAACTTGGCAATTATACGGTCGGGCAAGATCTCAAAGCACCGACGATCACCCCGTTGGGCGCCAACACATGGATCAGCAAGCAGGCATTCGTTTTCCGCCTGTCCGATAACCTGAGCGGCGTACAAACCTACCGGGGAGAAATAGACGGGCAGTACGTCCTGTTCGAAATGAACAGCAAATCGGTCATTACCTACAAGTTCGATAAAGAACGGCTCAAAAAAGGGAAACACACCCTCAAACTAACCGTTACGGATGCAGCCGGAAACCGGTCGGAATACAAGTATTCTTTTGTCTGGTAAATAAAAAGCCTGAATCTTGGAAATTATCAATTTATTTGTACCTTTGTTAATTTCAAAATCAGGATTTCTTTAAATTAAAAGCAAGACATATAGGTCATGGAAAACAAGGAACTGTTAGAAATGGTAAGAAGCAAGGCGCAAAGCTGGCTTACTAAAAGTTATGACGCTGAAACACGTGCACAGGTGCAGGCTCTATTAGACAACGAAGATCCGACGGAACTGATCGAATCATTCTACAAAGACCTGGAATTCGGCACAGGCGGTTTGAGAGGCATCATGGGAGTAGGTTCAAACCGTATGAACATCTACACGGTAGGAGCAGCCACACAAGGCTTATCCAACTATCTGAAAAAGGAATTTGCCGATCTGGACCAGATCAAAGTTGTCATCGGCCATGACTGCCGTAACAACAGCCGCAAATTTGCTGAAATCTCTGCCGACATTTTCTCTGCAAACGGCATCAAGGTGTATCTGTTCGAAGACCTTCGCCCGACCCCTGAAATGTCATATACCATCCGCAAGTTGGGATGCCAGAGCGGTATTATCCTGACCGCTTCGCACAACCCGAAAGAATATAACGGGTACAAGGCGTATTGGGACGATGGTGCCCAGATGATCGCTCCGCATGACAAGAATACGATTGCCGAAGTCAACAAAATCCGTAATGCCAGCGAAATCAAGTTCAAAGGCAACAAGGAACTGATCGAAATCATCGGCAAGGAAATCGATGAACAATATATCAACGACCTGACAAAGATTTCTTTGTCACCGGAATCCATCGCACGTCACCATGACATGAAGATCGTCTACACGCCGATCCACGGAACAGGCGTGACGGTTATCCCGCCGACATTGAAAGCATTCGGTTTCACGAATATCATCCATGTACCCGAACAGGACGTAGTAAGCGGCGACTTCCCTACCGTTGTTTCTCCCAACCCGGAAGAACCGGCGGCTTTGGCTCTGGCAGTTGAAAAGGCCAAGGAAACAGACGCCGAGCTGGTATTGGCTTCCGACCCGGATGCAGACCGAGTAGGTGCAGCCGTTAAGAACAACGAAGGCGAATGGGTATTGCTGAACGGTAACCAGACCGCTTTGATGTTCGTCTACTATCTCATCACCCGCTGGAAAGAACTCGGTAAGATCAACGGCAAGGAATATATTGTCAAGACAATCGTTACGACCGAACTGATCCGTACGATCGCCGAGAAGAACGGTGTCGAAGTGTATGACGTTTACACCGGCTTCAAATGGATCGCCGATGTCATGAAGAAGAACGAAGGAAAGAAGAACTATATCGGTGGCGGTGAAGAAAGCTACGGCTTCCTATGCGAAGATTTCGTTCGCGACAAAGATGCCGTTTCTGCTTGTGCCATTCTGGCTGAAATCGCAGCCTGGGCGAAAGACCAGGGTATCACGATGTACCAGTTATTACAGAACATCTACGTTCAGTATGGTTTCTCTAAAGAAAAAGGAATCTCCGTTGTAAAGAAAGGCAAGAGCGGCGCTGAAGAGATTGAAGCGATGATGAAACACTTCCGTGAAAACCCGTTGCAGGAAATCGCCGGTTCCAAAGTTACGTTATTCTACGACTACGCTTCCCTGAAAGGTAAAGACTATGTTGAAAACGAAACACTGACATTGGATATGCCGACAACCTCCAACGTCCTCCAATATTTCACAGAAGACGGAACGAAAGTATCTATCCGTCCTTCCGGCACGGAGCCGAAGATCAAGTTCTATTGCGAAGTCCATTCCAAAGTAAAGAGCCTCGACGAACTGCCGGCTGCCGAAAAAGCAGGAGCAGAAAAGATCGAAGCGATAAAGGCTTCGTTAGGAATCTGATCCCGGACAAACAATAACCGAATATAAAAAAGGAAGAGCGCCCGTTGTTTACGATAGCGCTCTTCTTTTTTATTTCAGATCTTTCGCCCCAAAACAAAGCGGCAACAGTGATTCGGCACTCTCCGCCACCACGACCTCTTTCGTACCGCACAACAAGACCTTCATCGGCTTGCCATAGCGTTGTTCCGCCTCCAACAAAACCTGGCGGCATGCACCGCAAGGGGAAATGCTCTCGACCTGCCGGCCATTCGTGGCGGCTGCAATGGCAAGAGCGACAACAGGCATATCCGGATATTGATGGCCGGCATGAAACAACGCCACCCGCTCCGCACACAGACCGGAAGGGTAAGCGGCATTCTCCTGATTACTGCCGGTTATGATCGTGCCGTCCTCCAGCAAAGCTGCCGCTCCGACATGAAACTTCGAATAAGGGGCATACGATTGTCCCGTCGCTTTTATGGCCGCCTCCATTAACCGCGACTCTTCTTCCGGTAGTTCGGCAAGAGAATAAATCCGGATTTTTGTCTCCAACTTGATTTCTTTCATGAAATAACACTCTAAATGATACAAGCAAAAATAAAGAAAATATAGAGAAAGCCCAAATACATTCGTGATAAACAATAGCCATGTTTCTATTGTCAAACAGCCCATTCATTAACCTTTTGCCTTTAGTCGAAAAGGCTTTCGCCCTTGGTCAAAAACACTTTCGACCAATGTCAAAAGCCTTTTCGACCAAGGGCGAAAGGTTAAAGAGCGGTAGTAATAGCTGTAAACTCCTATCTTTCATTTAAATATATAGTAGTGGAAACGAATCAGAGCGACATGGTCAACCTAAATCAGGACGAGATAATGGTGAAGGCAAAATCCTGAGGTGAAGGCAGTCCGGATGTTTACCTTCACCCTTGTACCCCATAACAATCAAAAGATTTCAAAGACAGGTGAAGCCGAATCGGAAATCCGCATAATCCTTATTTATAAATAGCATGGTGACCAATCATCATTTATGATCCATATCTGCCCAATTATAATGCGGCCTCCCACCCCACCCCCGCCACAAGACTATGACAATGATGTAAAACAAATTAATTATCTTTGCCGTTAAATATAATTACATACAACGAATCAGTCATGCGATTAACATTACGAATCCTTTCCCTGTTGTTGGTGCTGTCCGTTACCGGAACGGCACTCGGAGCCAGCCAACGGAAAGTGCCGGCATACGAAAAGTATATCAAACAATACAGCAGTTTAGCGATCCAGCATCAAAAAAAGTACCGTATCCCTGCAAGTATCACGCTTGCACAAGGGTTATTGGAGTCGGGAGCCGGGCGAAGCGAGCTGGCACGCAAATCGAACAACCACTTCGGCATCAAATGTCATTCCGACTGGAGGGGTGGGCGTGTCTATCACGACGATGACCTGCGCGGAGAATGTTTCCGCAAATATAAGAATCCGGAACAGTCTTACGAAGACCACGCCCGTTTTCTGGTCGACCGTCCCCGTTATGCCTCTCTGTTCAAACTGAAAATAACCGACTATAAAGGTTGGGCAAGAGGTTTGCAAAAATGCGGATACGCAACAGACCGAGCCTACGCCAACCGGCTGATCAAGCTGATCGAAGATTATGACCTGTACCGGTATGACACGGCAAAAGGCCGTAAAAAGTCAGACAAGCAACCGGCACACATCTCCCGCTATACAGTCTACCGTACAAACGGCCTGCTGTATGTCTATTCCAACGGCAAAGACAGCTTCGACGACATAGCCGCCAGTCTCGGCTTCCGGGTAAAAGACCTGAAGAAATACAACGAGGTGCCGGAAGATTTTCCGTTACAGAAAAATGACATCGTTTACCTGGAAAAGAAAAAGAAGAAAGCAGACAAGCCGAATTATGACCATGTCGTACAGGTAGGCGAATCCATGCACAGCATCGCACAGAAATACGGAATACAGATCAAGAGCTTATATAAGATGAATAAAAAGCACAAAGATTACATTCCGGAAGAAGGAGATGTGCTAAAACTTAGATAAGTAAGACAAAAAATAGTATCTTTGCAGACAAATTCACAAAAACAATGAGTGACCAACGTTATAATCTACGCGGTGTATCCGCTTCGAAAGAAGATGTTCACAACGCAATAAAGAACATCGACAAGGGAATCTTTCCCCAAGCATTCTGTAAGATCATTCCCGACATTCTGGGAGGCGATCCTGAATATTGCAACATCATGCATGCCGACGGAGCCGGAACCAAGTCATCTTTGGCTTATATGTACTGGAAAGAAACCGGAGACTTGTCCGTATGGAAAGGTATAGCGCAAGATGCTTTGATAATGAATATCGACGACCTGCTGTGCGTGGGCGCCGTAGACAACATATTGGTTTCCTCCACCATCGGACGCAACAAGCTGCTGATTCCGGGTGAAGTGATCTCCGCCATCATCAACGGGACTGACGAACTGCTGGCAGAACTTCGCGAAATGGGAGTCGGATGCTATGCTACAGGCGGCGAAACGGCCGATGTAGGCGACCTGGTCCGTACCATCATCGTCGACAGCACGGTTACCTGCCGCATGAAACGTGCCGACGTGATCGACAATGCGAACATCCGTCCGGGCGACGTGATCGTCGGGCTGGCTTCTTTCGGACAGGCCACTTACGAGAAAGAATATAACGGAGGCATGGGAAGCAACGGGCTGACCAGTGCGCGCCACGACGTTTTTGCCAAATACCTGGCAGAAAAATACCCGGAAAGCTTCGACAAGGCTGTCCCCGACGAACTGGTTTACAGCGGTGGCTTGAAGCTGACCGACCCTGTAGAGGGATCGCCGCTGAACGCAGGCAAGCTGGTGCTTTCTCCCACGCGGACCTATGCGCCGGTAGTCAAAAAACTATTGGATGCCTTGCGCCCAAATATCCATGGTATGGTACACTGCTCAGGCGGCGCACAGACCAAGGTAATGCACTTCATCGGAAACAATTGCCGTGTGGTCAAGGACAATATGTTCCCCGTTCCCCCACTGTTCAAGACGATCAAGGAACAGAGCGGTACGGCCTGGGACGAGATGTACAAAGTGTTCAATATGGGACATCGCCTGGAAGTCTACCTTTCTCCTGAGCATGCGGAAGAAGTGATTGCCATCAGCAAATCATTCAATATCGACGCACAAGTTGTCGGCCGTGTAGAAGAAAGCGACAAGAAGGAACTGATTATTAAAAGCGAGTTCGGTGAGTTCATATATGGCTGAGAATAACACGCTATTAGAGAAACTGGACGGATTGGTATCGCGCTTCGAAGAGGTATCGACGCTCATCACGGACCCGAACGTCATCGCTGACCAGAAAAGATACGTCAAGCTCACGAAAGAATATAAAGAGCTGAACGAAATCATAAAAGCCTGCAAGGAATATATGCAATGTCTCAACGGCTTGGAAGAGGCCCGCCTGATGATGGCCGAAACCGATCCGGAGATGAGAGAAATAGCCCGCGAAGAAGCGGCTGCCTGCGAAGCGCGCATTCCGGAATTGGAAGAGGAAATCAAGCTCCTCCTCGTGCCCGCCGACCCGCAGGACGACAAGAATGCCATTGTCGAAATACGTGGCGGAACGGGTGGCGACGAAGCCGCACTCTTTGCCGGAGACCTGTATCGCATGTACGTGAAGTATTGCGAGATGAAGGGTTGGAAAGTGGCCTTGTCCAGTTGTAGCGAGGGAGCGGCCGGCGGTTTCAAGGAAATCATCTTTACCGTGAGCGGAGAAAAGGTGTACGGGACCCTTAAATACGAATCGGGGGTACATCGCGTACAACGCGTGCCGGCTACCGAAACACAAGGACGCGTGCATACATCGGCAGCAACCGTTGCCGTCCTCCCCGAAGCAGACGAATTTGACGTGGAAATCAACGAAGGCGAAATCAAATGGGACACGTTCCGTTCGGGTGGAGCCGGAGGGCAGAACGTAAACAAGGTCGAGTCAGGCGTCCGCCTGCGCTATGTCTGGAAGAACCCGAATACAGGCGTAAGCGAAGAAATCCTGATCGAATGTACCGAAACGCGCGACCAGCCGAAGAACAAGGAACGCGCCCTCACGCGCCTGCGTTCGTTTATATATGACAAGGAACACCAGAAATATCTGGATGACATTGCTAACAAACGTAAGACGATGGTTTCCACCGGCGACCGCTCGGCGAAGATCCGTACCTACAATTATCCGCAGGGACGCATCACCGACCATCGCATCAACTACACGATTTATAATCTTTCAGCCTTTATGGATGGGGATATACAAGGATGCCTCGATCAACTGATCGTGGCCGAGAACGCTGAACGACTGAAAGAGTCTGAACTATAACATCATTTTTAGACTAATTTTTTACACGTAACAACATGAACAAGCAGCAATTATTCGAAAACATCAAGAAGAAGCAGTCCTTCCTTTGCGTGGGGCTCGATACAGATATAAAGAAGATCCCGCAGCATCTATTGTCAGAAGAAGATCCGATCTTCGCATTCAACAAAGCGATTATCGACGCGACAGCCGATTACTGCGTGGCTTATAAACCGAACCTGGCCTTCTATGAAAGTTTAGGCGTAAAAGGGATGCTGTCGTTCGAAAAGACTGTCGCTTACTTGCGTGAAAACTATCCCGACCAGTTTATCATTGCAGATGCAAAGCGCGGTGACATCGGAAACACTTCCGAAATGTATGCACGTTCTTTCTTTGACCATATCAAGGTGGATGCCGTAACGGTCGCTCCGTATATGGGTGAAGACAGCGTGAAACCGTTCCTGATCTATCAGGAAGCCTGGGTGATCCTGCTGGCACTGACCTCCAACAAAGGCTCGCACGATTTCCAGTTGACGGAAGATGCCAACGGCGAACGGCTGTTCGAAAAGGTATTGAAAAAGTCGCAGGATTGGGCTACGGACGAACAGATGATGTATGTGGTAGGCGCTACCCAGGGAAAAATGTTCCTGGATATCCGCAAACACGCTCCCAACCACTTCCTGCTGGTTCCGGGCGTAGGCGCACAGGGCGGAAGCCTCGCCGAAGTGGCTCAGTACGGCATGAACGACCAG
The DNA here is from genome assembly GCF_019041495.1 of Parabacteroides sp. MSK.9.14. NCBI lineage: Bacteria > Pseudomonadati > Bacteroidota > Bacteroidia > Bacteroidales > Tannerellaceae > Parabacteroides > Parabacteroides sp. MSK.9.14. The sequence continues at coordinate 53,623 of NZ_JAHPXO010000007.1, read as the reverse complement.
TGCGGATTACTGGTAAACTCTTCCCGTGCTATCATATATGCAGACAAAACGGAGAATTTTGCCAACGCAGCGCGTGAAGCAGCCCAAGCCGTACAACGCGAAATGGCAGGATATCTGCATGATAAAGGAATTATTCCCTGTAAAGCATAGGCTATCCCAATAATTTTCACCATTTTTGCAAACTGCCTTGAAGCAAGTCCGGGCAGTTGCATTTGAAATACATATAATAAGATTAAGTAATGGAGTTTTCAGCCCAACAAATAGCGAGCGTTTTAGGTGGAACCGTCGAAGGCGATCCTGAAGTGAAAGTCAACAACTTCTCAAAGATAGAAGAAGGTAAACCGGGAACATTGACCTTTCTGGCAAACCCCAAATATGAACATTTTATCTACCAAACTGAAGCAAGCATTGTTTTAGTAAACAATGATTTCACTCCCGCCGAACCGGTAAAAGCCACATTGGTCAAGGTTGCCAATGCTTATGCTTCGCTCGCCATACTGTTGAATATGGCGGAACAGGCCAATGTCAAAAAAGCGGGTATAGACGCTACGGCGTTCATCGCCGGTTCGGCAACGGTCGGCGAAGGATGTTATGTCGGCAACTTCGCCTACATCGGCGAAGACGTGAAGATCGGCAAGAACAGCCGCATTTATCCGCACGCTTATATCGGCGACCATGTGACCATTGGCGATAACTGTACGGTCTATCCGCACGCGACCATCTACAACGGCTGCGTAATCGGCAACAACTGCATTCTGCATGCCGGGAGCGTGATCGGGTCGGATGGTTTCGGTTTCGCTCCAGAAGGCGATAACTACAAGAAGATCCCCCAGTTGGGTAATGTCGTACTGGAAGACGATGTCGAAATCGGGGCCAATACCACGATAGACCGTGCCGTTATGGACTCGACCATCATCCGTCGGGGTGTCAAACTGGACAATCTGGTACAAATTGCTCACAACGTGGAAGTCGGCGAAAACACGGTCATGGCAGCCCAGGTGGGCATTGCGGGTTCCGTAAAGATCGGCAGCCATTGCATGTTCGGAGGCCAAGCCGGGTTATCCGGACATATCCATGTGGCGGACCATGTGGTATTCGGTGCACAATGCGGCGTGATCAGCGATGTAAAAGAACCGGCAACCCTGTTAGGTGCTCCGGCTATCAACGCAAAGGCGTTTATGCGTTCCAGCGCAATCTTCAACCGCCTGCCGGATATGTACCGCCAGATGGGACAGATGCAACGTGAGATAGAACGACTTAAATTGGCTATTGACAATGCGCGCAATGGCCAATGAACAAATCATAAATTATAAATCATAAATCATATAGATCGTATGCAGAAACAGAAGACGCTTGCCACGAGTTTCTCTATGCAAGGAAAAGGGTTGCATACAGGCTTGGATATCCAGATTACTTTCCACCCTGCACCCGAAAATCATGGATACAAAATCAAACGTGTTGACCTGGAAGGAGAACCTGTAATCGATGCCGTTGCTGAAAACGTAGCCGGGACCCAGAGAGGAACCGTACTTTCCAAAAACGGAATCCAAGTAAGCACCATTGAACATGCGATGGCAGCTTTATATGCCTACGAAATAGATAACTGCCTGATAGAGGTGAATGCACCCGAATTTCCGATTCTCGACGGCAGTTCCCGTTTTTTCAGTGAAGAGATTCAGAAAGCCGGTGTCGTGGAACAAAACGCACCGAAAGATTACTATATCGTAAAGCATAAGATCGAAGTCAAGGATGAAGAAACTGGTTCTTCCCTCATTATCCTGCCGGACGACAAGTTTAGCGTCAATGTTTTGATTTCCTTCAATTCGTCTGTGCTTTCCAACCAGTTCGCCACGCTGAACGACCTGAGTGAATTCCCGACAGAATTGGCTGCTTCCCGCACATTCGTGTTTGTTCGCGAAGTAGAGATGCTGTTGCAGAATAACCTGATCAAAGGTGGTGACCTCGACAATGCGATCGTCATCTATGACCAGAAAGTATCGCAGGAGGTGCTCGACAATCTTGCCGACAAGCTGTCTATCCCGCATAAGGACGTACAAGACCTGGGCTACATCAACAATAAACCGCTGGTATTCGACAACGAGCCGGCACGCCACAAGCTGATCGATGTGATCGGTGACCTGGCATTGATCGGCAAACCGATCCGGGGTCGCGTAATCGCTACCCGTCCGGGACATAAGATCAACAACCAGTTGGCACGCATGATCCGCAAGGACATCAAACAGAACGAAGTTCAGGCTCCCGTCTATGATCCGAACAGCACTCCGGTTATGGATATCAACCGTATCCGCGAACTGCTCCCGCATCGTTATCCGTTCCTGTTGGTTGACAAGATCATCGAAATCGGCGGCAACTATATCGTGGGTGTGAAAAACATCACGAGCAACGAACCTTTCTTTACAGGTCATTTTCCCCAGGAACCGGTTATGCCGGGTGTACTGCAAGTTGAAGCGATGGCCCAGACCGGTGGATTGCTCGTTCTGAATTCGGTAGACGAACCGGAACGCTATTCCACTTATTTCATGAAGATCGACGGCGTTAAGTTCCGCCAAAAAGTCGTTCCGGGCGATACGCTGATCCTCCGTTTGGAGTTGCTGGCTTCCATCCGTCGTGGTATTTCAACCATGAAAGGATATGTATTCGTAGGCGATAAGCTCGTTAGCGAAGCCGAATTTATGGCACAAATCGTAAAGAATAAATAAATCAATGATTTATGATTTCAGATGTATGACTTATGGTAACGACATGATACGATAAACCATACATCCGAAATCATAAATAATAAATCATAAATCATTATGAACATATCCCCTTTAGCAGTCGTTCATCCCGAAGCTAAAATCGGTCAGAATACAACAGTCGACCCTTTCGCCGTAATCGAAAAAGATGTCGTGATCGGTGACAACTGTCGTATCTATTCGCACGCGACTATTTTAGACGGTGCCCGGATCGGCAATAATTGCCAGGTATTTCCCGGAGCCGTTATTGCCGGTATCCCTCAAGACCTGAAATTTAAAGGAGAAATTACAACTGCCGAAATCGGAAACAACACCATTCTCCGCGAATGCGTGACCGTCAATCGCGGAACAGCCTCCAAAGGCAAAACCGTTGTCGGCAACAATTGCCTGATTATGGCCTATTCCCATATTGCCCATGATTGCTTGCTGAAAGATAATATCATTATCGGCAATGCTTCACAGATAGCCGGAGAAGTAGAGATCGACGACTTCGCCATCGTTAGCGGTGGTAGCCTGGTTCACCAGTTCTCCCGTATATCCAAGCACGTCATGATACAAGGCGGTTCCCGGATCGGCAAAGATATTCCTCCTTATACCCTGATCGGACGTGATCCGATCGTGTACTGTGGTATCAATATCGTAGGATTACGCCGTCGCGGATTTACCAACAGCCAAGTATTCTTGATCCAAGATATCTACCGTACGCTTTATACACGCGGCCTCAACAATACGGAAGCCCTGAAAGCCATCGAAACCGAATACGAACCTAGTGAAGAACGGGATCTGATTCTGAACTTCATCAAATCATCCCAGCGCGGTATCGTCAGAGGTTCGATCGATGAATAAATAATATGCCAATTTGAAAATGTGCCAATGTACCAATGAAAGAATGAATTTTATGGGGTATATTGGCACATTATTTTATTGCCACATTGTTTTTTTTACTACTTTTGAACCAACAAAAAACTAATAACGACTATGGTATTTAGATTTTTAATTCTATCAGATGAAGTTGACGACTTCAAACGTGAGATCAAGATCGACTCAGAAGCAACATTTCTGGATTTGTACAATGCCATTATGGATTCTGTAGGGTATACAAAAGACCAGATGTGTTCTTTCTTCATCTGTGATGATGACTGGAGCAAGAATACGGAAATCACATTGGTTGAAATGGATACTTCTTCCGAAGTAGACAATTATATAATGGAAGATACACGTCTGGAAGAGCTTCTGGAAGACGAACACCAGAAGTTGCTTTTTGTCTTCGATTATATGACTGAACGCGCTTTCTTCATGGAACTCCGTGAAATCATCCCAGGCAAAGATCTGGACAAAGCCGTATGCAGCAAATCTATCGGCGAAGCACCTGTTCAGATCATGTCGTTCGACGAAATGGACGCCAAAACAGGTAACACCGAAATAGGTGAAGATTTCTACGGCGATTCCGAATACGATATCGACGAACTCGATAAAGAAGGTTTCGACGGGCTCGGCGACGGACCGATGGATAACCCATACGACGACGAGCGCTTTTGATTAATGAACTCTCTTGTCATATTATTGGGGCCGACAGGAGTCGGCAAGACAGAACTGAGTCTGCGTGTAGCAGAGCATTTCGGTTCTCCGATCATTTCTTCCGACTCCCGTCAGCTTTACAAAGACCTTCCGATAGGCACAGCCGCCCCTACGGTTGAACAGATGGCACGTGTACGCCATTATATGGTCGGCACATTGTCACTCACCGATTATTACAGCGCAAGCAGTTTCGAGGAAGATGTGATGTCTCTGCTCAGGGAACTCCACCAGACACATCCGACTGTCGTTATGACAGGTGGTAGCATGATGTATATCGATGCCGTCACAAAAGGGATCGACGATATCCCCACCGTCACCCCCGAAATCCGAACCGCCATCTACAAGCAATTTGAAGAAGAGGGTCTCTCCCCTATCCTTGCCGAGTTAAAGGAAACAGACCCTATACATTATAATGAAGTAGATAGAAACAACTACAAACGCGTAATCCATGCCGTTGAAATCTGCCGCATGACCGGCAAACCCTATTCCTCCTTCCGTACCAACACCCGAAAAGAACGGCCGTTCCGGATCATCCAGATAGGACTTACCCGCGACCGTGAAGAACTTTACGATCGCATCAACCGCCGCGTAGACCAAATGATGGCCGACGGCATGCTGGAAGAAGCACGCCGCGTTTATCCTTTCCGCAAATTGAACTCCCTCAACACTGTCGGCTACAAAGAGCTGTTCAAATACCTGGATGGCGAATGGACATTAGATTTCGCCATTGAAAAGATAAAACGCAACTCTCGTGTTTACGCTCGCAAACAAATGACCTGGTTCAAACGGGATACCGACATCCGATGGTTCCATCCGGATGAAAAGGAGGCGATACTGTGCTATTTAGACGCCACCCTCAACACCCGCTTGTGACACAGGACGTTTTTTACCCTATCACTAATCCCAAACTTCTCTATCACTGTCTCGTCCTGATTTGAAGTGATACTAAAATCTTATTTCTTAAACACAAGATAAACTGCCGCCACCAGAAACAGGAAAGCCAGCGCATGGTTCCACTTAAACGATTCGCCTTTGAAGGCAATCGAACTAAAACCGACAAAGACAACCAGCGTAATCACCTCCTGGATCACCTTCAATTGGATCAGGTTAAAAGGCCCGCCATTATCACGGAAACCCATCCGGTTTGCCGGGACTTGAAAACAATATTCAAAAAACGCTAAAAACCAGCTGAACAAGACAACACCGATCAACGGCAGATGCTCGAACCAACTGAACTGCTGCTTCATCTTCAAATGTCCGTACCAAGCACACGTCATAAAGATATTGGATGCGACCAATAACAGAATAGTATAAAATCCTTGCATGAGATGATTTATGATTTATGATTTATGATTTTAGGAAGATAGTCCTCCTGAATATTCGACATACTGCTCCAAAGGCTATAGCGCGCCTCAGGGTTGATCGCCTCTAGACGCGACAGTACCTCCTTCATATCCGAACGGCTGGAGCCGGATTCGTACGGGCAATTCTTGATCTGTTTCCGATATCCTCTCCACACAGCAATCCGGGTCAAATCTTTCTCCTCCACCAGACACATGGGGCGGATAATCTCCATATCGAACTTATCCATCTTTAGGCGCGGTGGCATCGTTCCGATCGCTCCCTGGTGGATCATGTTCATCAGAAGGGTTTCGAGAATATCGTCCTGATGATGCCCGAGGGCAATCTTGTTGCAACCATGCCTCTTTGCAATATCGAACAAGGCTTTCCGCCGCGTCCAAGAACAAAGGAAACAAGGAGACTTGCGGGTATCGGTCGAAGCGTCGAAGCTCGTCTCATGCACGAAAAAGGAAAGGCCGTGCTCATCTGCCCGGCTTTTCAGGTAGTCAATATCCGAACGATAAGGGATATTTGACATCACGATATGCGTCACGATCACCTCGAACCGAGGCCGGAATATCTTGGAACGGCGTCCGAGCAAGTCCACCAACGCCAACGAATCTTTTCCCCCCGACAATCCGATCAATATACGGTCACCATCCACAATCAGACCATATTCGAATATCGCCTTCTTGACTTTCTCTTCTACTTTACGAAACAGGAGTTCCTCTTCTGTCAACTTTGCCATACTTTATTAATTAAGAATTAAAAATTAAGAATAAAAAAATAAGGGTTTTGATTCTTGATTTTAATTCCTATTTTTGTAATCGGACACAAAAGTAATGATTTTAGATTTATGGATTATAAATCTAAAATCAAAATCATAAATCATAAATCAATGAATTGGTTATCTAATAAACTGTTTTACACAATAGGAATCACGTTACTCTGCGGCGGGCTGCACGCACAAAGTCTGGCTGAAGCAAAAAAATTATACAATGAAGGTAAGTACGCGGAAGCCAAACCTGCCTTTGAAAAGCTGGTCAAACAAGCGCCAAGCAATTCCTCCTATAATCATTGGTATGGTGTCTGCTGCTACGAGACCGGTGATCTGACCGGTGCGGAAAAGCATTTGAAAGTAGCTGTCAAACGCAAAGTACAAGAAGCATACCGTTATATGTCCGAAGTCTACTACAAGACCTATCGTTTCGACGAAGCCGGAGAAATGCTGGAAGAATATATCAACCTGCTGGCAAAGAAAAAGCAGGATCCGCAATCGTTCGAAACCAAGCTCGACTTGGCAAACAATGCACAACGCATGATGGAAAAGGTGGAAGATGTTCAGATCATAGATAGCTTGGTCGTGGACAAAGACGATTTCCTTTCCGCCTATATCCTAAGCGAAGAAAGCGGCACACTTGATTCCTACAAAGATTTTTTCCAGACAAACGAGCCAGTGAGCTCGACCGTCTACAAGAACCAGAAAGGCGACAAGATTTACTATGCTCATTCGACAGACGGCGACCGTTATTGCCTTTTTACCCAGTCCATGCTTATGGACGAATGGGGGGACGAGAAACAATTACCGATGAACATCAACAGCAATGACGATGACAACTACCCGTTCGTCCTTTCCGATGGCGCCACGATCTATTATTCTTCCAAAGGGAACGGTTCGATTGGCGGTTATGACCTCTTCGTCACCCGCTACAACATCAATTCCGACACTTATCTGGCTCCAGAGCAGTTGGGCATGCCGTTCAATTCGCCCTACAATGATTATATGATGGTCTTCGATGAAGTGAAAGGATTGGGATGGTTTGTATCCGATCGTTTCCAGCCGGAAGGAAAAGCCTGTGTCTATCTCTTCATCCCGAATCCAGAGCATAAACGGGTGGAGAGCGAAGACATAGAAGTGAAACGCGCCCGTGCAGCGATCACTGCTATCCGAGATTCCTGGAAAGAAAGTTCCGACTATGCCGACCTGATTCGTCTGTCGCACACAGAAATACCTTATGGAGAGAAAAAGATCGAAAAGGATTTTGAATTTATCATCGGTAATAATATTGTCTATTACAAACTGGATGACATCAATAGCCCCGAAGCTAAGGGCTACTACGAAAAGGTGGTTGCCTTGAACAAACAGATCAAAGAGCTGAATGAAAAACTCGACGGCCTGCGCGTCTCTTACGCCGAAGGCAACAAGGCCCGCAAAGAGCAACTGAAGCCAACCATCCTGCAAGCAGAAGAGCAACTGAACGCCTTGTTGGAACAGCCCGGCGAGTTGGAGAAGAAAGCTCGTAATGCCGAAATCAATTATCTGAAAAACAAACGATAAAACAAGGCTCTATGATATTCGAAATGCTTATTATCGCCTTCCTAATGGTTGTAGCCATTGTGCTTATCCTGCTGGAAATATTTATGTTACCGGGTATCACAGTTGCCGGTGTCGGAGGATTCCTTTTTGCTGCCGGCGGCCTGTTCTATGCCTATTCGGTCAGTACGCCGATCGGCAATGTAACATTGGCGGTATCATCGCTTGTGTTCGCGGCCTCTTTCATCTGGTTGTTGCGTTCCAAATCCTTCAACCGGGTGGCTTTGAAAACCGACATCGATTCCAAGCTGGTATCCAGCCGCGACTTGGGAATCGTGCCGGGCGACGAAGGGTTGACACTTTCACGCCTCGCCCCAATCGGGAAGGCCCGCATTAACGGGATCACCGTAGAAGCCAAATCGATGGACGAGCTGATTGATGAAAACACGCCGGTCGAGGTAATACGCGTCGATGGCTACAATGTAATCGTGAAAATTAAAAATTGAAAAATAAATCATAATTCATAAATCATAATTCTACTCACATGGAAATGACCTTTGTACCTCTCGCCCTTTTGGGAGCAGCGATATTGCTGCTGGTAATTTTCTTTTATTATGTGCCGTTCCTTCTGTGGATCTCGGCAAAAGTTTCAGGTGTCAACATCTCGCTGATACAGCTCTTCCTGATGCGTATCCGTAACGTGCCGCCTTATGTCATCACCCGCGCCATGATCGAAGCCCACAAAGCAGGTCTGAAAACGCTGACCCGTGACGAATTGGAAGCACACTACCTGGCAGGCGGACATGTCGAAAAGGTTGTCCATGCCCTCGTTTCCGCATCGAAAGCGAATATTGACCTCCCTTTCCAGATGGCAACCGCTATCGACCTGGCAGGACGTGATGTATTTGAAGCCGTGCAAATGTCGGTCAACCCGAAAGTCATCGACACACCTCCCGTTACAGCCGTTGCCAAAGACGGTATCCAGCTGATCGCCAAAGCACGTGTGACGGTTCGTGCCAACATCAAGCAATTAGTCGGAGGTGCCGGCGAAGAAACGATTCTGGCCCGTGTCGGCGAAGGCATCGTATCCTCTATCGGTTCGTCTGAAAATCATAAAAGCGTGCTGGAAAATCCGGATTCCATCTCCAAGCTGGTTCTCCGTAAAGGTCTGGATGCAGGGACTGCATTTGAAATCTTGTCCATCGACATCGCTGATATCGACATAGGCAAGAACATCGGAGCTTATCTGCAAATGGACCAGGCTCAAGCCGACAAGAATATCGCCCAAGCAAAAGCTGAAGAACGCCGTGCCATGGCCGTTGCCGTCGAACAGGAGATGAAAGCCAAAGCACAGGAAGCCCGTGCGAAGGTTATCGAAGCCGAAGCCGAAGTTCCCAAGGCCATGGCTGAAGCTTTCCGTAATGGCAATTTGGGTATCATGGACTATTATAAGATGAAGAATATCGAAGCAGATACCAGCATGCGTGAGGCAATCGCCAAACCGTCAAATGCACCTTCGAAACCATTAAAAGACTAACAAGGATTTATGATTTCAGATTTATGATTTATCATCAACACATAAATCATAAATCTGAAATCATAAACCTAAAATCATAAACCTGAAATCAAATGATCGCACCTTCCGAACTTATCATTAATCCCGATGGCAGTTGCTTTCACCTGCATCTGAAACCGGAACAGCTCGCCGACAAGATCATCATGGTCGGCGACCCCGATCGCGTAAACACCGTCGCTTCCTACTTCGATACGAAAGAATGTGAAGTGTCGAGCCGTGAATTCCATACCATCACCGGCACTTACAAAGGGAAGCGCATCACAACACTTTCACACGGCATCGGAACCGACAATATCGACATCGTCCTGAATGAACTGGACGCTTTGGCAAACATCGACTTTGCTTCTCGTACCATCAAACCGATATTTCGGCAACTGACAATGGTACGTGTCGGCACTTCAGGAGGATTGCAACCGTTTGTTCCTGTCGGGACCTATGTGGCAGCAGGAAAATCAATCGGGTTCGACGGAGTTCTGTATTTTTATGCCGGCTCCGAGAAAGTGCGCGACAAGGCTTTCGAATCAGAACTGATGAGACAATTGAAATGGAAGCTAAGCGGCATCCAGCCCTATGTCGTTTCCGCCGATCCATCCCTGGTCAAGCAGATCACACAAGACGATATTATCCGGGGAGTGACGATTGCAGCCAACGGCTTCTACGGTCCGCAAGGCCGCAAGCTCCGCTTGCCGCTCGCCGATCCGGAACTGAACCGTAAAATAGAAGCTTTCGAGTTCAACGATAGCCGGATTACCAACTTCGAAATGGAAAGTTCGTCTCTCGCCGGACTGTCCGCCTTGATGGGACATCGTGCCATGACCGTGTGCTGCATTATTGCCGGTCGGGTGGCCCAAGACATGAATACCGAATACAAAGGTTCCATGACCGGCCTGATCGAAACGGTATTGGACCGGATCTAAAAGAAAGCTATGCATTATAGTTGCTAACCCTATGGGTTACGCAGGTTAAAGCATAGGGTTAGCAACCACAACGCATAGGGTTACAAAAAGCCTTGCCCTTTCAAGACTTTCAGTAATACGTCGGAGAAATATTCATTGTTGGCCTTCGTATAACGTACATCCGTAAATACCTGGGCCAATGTTTTCTTATCATTCTCCCGTACAAATTGTTTATTTACTTCCAACTCTTCCTTATCGTGGTATAAGGCATCGATAGAAGCTGACGTATAATCCGTATAAACCTCCTGGTGAACCACCGCTCCGAGTGGCAAGCGTTCCACCTGTTCAGGCATTCCGTCGGGATAGCCGACCGTGACTGTCACGATAGGGACAACCAAGCGTGGAAGCGACAAGGCATCGATAATCTTATCTGCGTTATAAGCCGTCGTTCCCAAATAGCAGATTCCCAATCCTTTTTCCTCTGCTGCCGTACAGAAACTTTGGGCAAACAGCATCGCATCGATAGTCGAAGCGATAAAAGTCTGGAAATTATCGAAACCGGCCACTGCATCGCGCAGCTCCGCCCATTTTACAAAACGGTTAGCATCGGCACAGAAGGTGAGCACGACCGGAGCCGCCGTAATCATCGGCTGATTGAAATGGGCAGGAGCCAACTTTTCCTTATTTGCCTTATCGCGGGTAATGACCACACTATACAGTTGCATATTCCCCGTATTGGATGCACGGGCAGCAACCTCCAGCAATTCATTCAACAAAGCATCCGGAATGTCCTGAGTCGTATATTTACGGATCGTCCGTCTGTTTTTCATATTTTCCAACATAGCTTACATATTTAGTTGATGACAAAATCAATCAATAACAAAGACCGAGTGCCCAGACAGGTATTTTGTTTCCTACACTTTTAGGCTGTCCGTGTATAGCGGCAAACGCATTTTCCACATTCTTGATACGCTCATAATCCATCAACGGATCACCGATCATGAACGTGTACTTTTCATTCACACGATAATCTCCATTATGCAAAAGCTCCACAGTCCCGCAATTAGACATCTGATCGACGAAAAACGTCTCACCCACGTAAACCCGCTCCATCTCCCGGAAAAGACTTGCCATCAGATTCGTGTTCGCCAGGAAAGAGCGATACGAACGGGCCAGTGTGCCGTCTTCTTTTCTGACTTGTAGAATGCGGAGCACCCCTATCTCTTTTATATAACCCAATAACCGGTGTATATGTGTATTATCCGCCTCATATTTGGATGTCAAAGCCTGCATGCGGGGAAATTCCGGAGCTTCTTGGGCAAGTTGAATCAGCAATTGTTTCATCTTCCGGAACATGGCATTATTCATCTGTCGAATGGCGGGAAGGTCCACATCGATCGAATCTCGCACCAAATCCTGCAAACGGAAGTTGAAGGCATCCGGATCTTCCCAATAAAAAGGATAGCAACCATGTTCCAGATAATTCCGGAAAATGGGGACTATGTTTACTTCATCCATCACCTGTTGCGTCACTTCCGCATGGTTAAGCAAAAGTTCGTCCAATGGGACCGGTTTGAGATCTAGCGCACCTTCATAGGACAAATATTCACGGAACGACATGGTATGCAACGTATACCAATCGCCTTTCCCGTCAAAAGGCATCTCCGTCTTCTCTCCTTCAACCAGCAAAGGTGCAGCAAACACTATCTTCATATCAGGATAATCGTCGTGTAAACACTCTATCGCCTGTACCCAGCTACCATATCGATGGACATTATCTAGAAAAAGATGCCTGCCCCCCTCTTCATAAAATTGCCTGACCGTTTCGGACAACATGCACCGTTCCTGAAACCATATATTATCGAGAGGCAAATACAGGGCTTCATGAGAATCGCCATAAGCCAATTTGATACGCTGCAACAAAAGCGTTGTTTTTCCCACCCCTTTCGCTCCAAAGATACCGATCAGCCTCCTGTCCCACTTGACCTGTCGGGATAAGTAACGCTGGAAACCCAGATTTACGCCTTTAAGTAACTGCTCATGGTTTAACCAAAACATGTCCATAGTATAACTGATTTGACACAAAAATAATATATAAAAGCCAATCTACAAAACCAACAACTTACAGGAAGAATAGTTTTTTTCGTACCTTTGTCCCTATAAAAACCAATAAACAAATGGAAACGTCTAAAGTTTACTTTACCAATCTCCGTACGACCCCGTCCAGTAACTTGTTGGACAAGATGGAACGTCTCGTAAAACGTGCGGGCATAGCAAACATTGATTTCCAGAATCAGTTTGTAGCGATCAAGATCCACTTCGGCGAACCTGGTAACCTGGCCTTTATCCGGCCAAACTATGCAGCCCGGATGGCCACGTTGCTTCGCAACTTAGGGGCGAAGCCTTTCCTGACAGATTGCAACACCTTGTACTCAGGCCGTCGCGCCAATGCAGTAGACCATTTGGAAAGTGCAATGGAAAACGGTTTCAACCCCATTTCCGCCAAATGCGACGTGATTATCGCCGACGGCCTGAAAGGGACCGAATACCGTGAAATCGAAATCGACGGTGAATATTGTAAAGCTCCCAAAATCGGTTCCGCTATTGCCGATGCAGATATCATTATTTCTATGAACCACTTCAAAGGACACGAGCAGACCGGATTCGGCGGCGCTTTGAAGAACCTCGGCATGGGATGCGCCAGCGTAGGTGGAAAACTTGAACTTCACTCGGCATCACAGCCCAGAATCGACATCGAAAGTTGCAAGGGTTGCAATATATGCGTCAAGCATTGCCGCCACGATGCCATTCATTTGAACGCTTCCCATAAAGCAGAAATCGACTACGGAAAATGTGTCGGTTGTGGCCAGTGCGTAGCTCTTTGCCAATACGACGGAGCCGTCATGGGTGAAGGCGACACGTCTGAACGTTTAAACTACAAGATCGCCGAATATACCAAAGCTGTCTTGTCCGGCAAGCCGAATTTCCACATCAGCTTTATCATGAATGTCTCACCTGAATGTGATTGTTGGAACCACAATGATGCAGCGATTGTGCCAGATCTGGGCATCGCCGCTTCTTTTGATCCGGTCGCATTAGACAAGGCTTGTGCCGATATGGTGATCAAGGCCCCGATCCAGGAGACTGGTAACCGCCTTTCAGACGCTCCGCATCACGAACATCTGGAAGGTTGCGACAAATTCCACCTCATGCACCCCGACACGAACTGGCAAGCAGGACTGGAACATGCTGAAAAGATTGGTCTTGGAACACAGAAATATGAATTAATAACTGTATAGACTAATGGAAGATACTATCTGCGCCGTATCAACTGCCCCCGGAGCCGGGGGGATTGCCGTCATCCGCATCTCCGGACCGGAAGCAATCGCAATCTGCAACACGATATTCGTACCGCGTACAGCAGGAAAAGGCCTGCTGTCACAGAAAGCCTATACACTGCGTTACGGTAGTATCAGGCGTGGTGAAGAGCTCATAGACGAGGTGCTGATCGCCCTTTTCCGCGCACCTCATTCTTTTACCGGCGAAGACACAGTAGAAATTACCTGCCACGGTTCCGTCTACATCCAGCAACAAATCATGCAACTTTTGATTGAAAGAGGTTGCCGCTCCGCCCTCCCCGGCGAATATACGCAACGTGCTTTCATGAACGGCAAGATGGACCTGAGCCAAGCCGAGGCGGTCGCTGACTTGATCGCCTCGACCTCAGCCGGTCAACACCGCTTGGCATTAAACCAGATGCGCGGTGGTTTCAGCCATGAATTAAAGAACTTGCGCGAACAACTTTTGCATATCACTTCTTTGATGGAACTGGAACTGGATTTCAGCGACCACGAGGAGTTGGAGTTCGCCGACCGTAGCGAACTCAGCACATTGGCGGCCCATATCGAAACAGTCATATCGCGTCTGGCCAACTCTTTCAGTGTAGGAAACGCGATCAAGAATGGCATTCCTGTAGCGATCATAGGTGAGACAAATGCCGGAAAATCGACTCTACTGAACGTCCTGCTGAATGAAGACAAAGCGATTGTCAGCGACATCCACGGTACAACCCGTGACGTCATCGAAGACACGATCAACATCGGAGGGATCACTTTCCGTTTCATCGACACCGCCGGCATCCGCGAAACGCACGATGCGATCGAAAGTATCGGTATCGAACGGACTTTCCAGAAGCTTGACCAAGCAGACATTGTCCTTTGGATGATAGATGCAGCCGATGCTTCTTTGCAGATCGCCCAATTATCCGAAAAGATACTACCTCGCTCGGAAGGTAAACAGCTGATCCTCGTTTTCAACAAAGCCGACCTGCTCACCGATCGCCAGTTTAAACCGACCGACCTTCCCGAAAACGTACAATCGATCTTCATCTCGGCTAAGAAAAGAGAGCATATCGACAAGTTGCAGGATCTTCTGATCCAAGCTGCTCATATTCCCTCTTTGTCCTCAAACGACGTCATCGTCACTAATATCCGTCATTACGAAGCCCTAACCCACGCCCTCGAATCCATCCACCGTGTCCAGGAAGGTTTATCCGCCAATCTTTCCGGAGATTTCATCTCCCAAGACTTAAGAGAATGTATCTTCCACCTCTCAGATATCGTCGGAGAAGTCACTACAGACCAGGTATTAGGGAATATATTTGAGAGGTTTTGCGTCGGCAAGTAAGTGGTGATTACCAACGATTAGCATATATCATCAACGATTATCAAGGCGTTCATTTTGAGCGCCTTTCTTTTTAGCCTTATAAGCGATAGTTATCGTTTATAGGGCTTATTCAGCTCATTTTTGTACCGCATTTGTTGCTCGCTTGTTAAAGCCTTGTTTCTCACCAGCAAGGTAGTAGAGATTTGAGACACAGTGAGACGTGGTGAGACGCACTGAAACAAAATTGGAGAAATAAACGGAGAAAAGAATGAGCAGCAACATCGAAATCAAGAAGAAATGCAAATGGTGTGGGCAAATTTTCATAGCTCGCAAAACGACTACGAACTATTGTTCTCATAGGTGCAACAATGCAGCCTATAAAGAACGGATTAGGCAAGAGCGTATAGCGACTTATCAAAAAGAGTTCTCAATAAAGACGGAAAAACCATCTATTGAGGACAAGGAATTCTATACCCCACCTGAAGCAGCAAAACTCTTAAGGATTAGTCGAGCCAGTATTTATCGCTATATGGCAGATAACATCATAAAAGTAGTTCAATTCAAAGGTAAGACATTAGTCAGAAGAAAAGATATAGAGCTTCTGTTTGAAAATGCAGCGGAATACAAAAAGAGAGTACCCATTGAGAAAGCCCCTATCACCGACTTCTACACCACCGCAGAAGTCAAAGAGAAATATCATGTAAACGAGTCATGGATATTTGTGGTAGCCAAGAAGAACAACATCCCCCGAACTTTCAATCGTGGTAAGACCTACTGGAGCAAGAAACATATTGACGCTTACTTTGCCAAGAAAGCCCCGAATCCAGACATTACCGAATGGTACAGCTCCCAAGAAATGCAGGAGAAGTTCGGCATGACCCTATCTGCCATCTATTGTTTCGTTTCCAAGAATGCCATCCCCAAGAAGAAAGAGGGCATCATGGTGTACTATTCCAAGAAGCACGTAGATATAGCCAAGGGAATTGCCATACCAGAAGAACCGCAATATTATACGGTAGCCGAAGCGATGGAGAAGTTCAACCTCACTCGTGACCAACTCTATCACTATGCGAAGTACCATAATATCCCCAAGGTCAAGAAAGGCAAATACACGTTTATCTCCAAGCCCGAATTAGATAAGTTGCTTGCAGCCCCAAAGATTGAATAAGTTATTTCTTGGTGAATATACCCACCATTGAATCACCTTATTCCTTTGCACCAAACAAATGTAAAATTCTAAATATCAAACAGTATGTCACACACATGTACAAAAGTAACAGTTCGTCAGAGAGCGATTCGGAATAATCGCATCTCCTTGTATCTGGATTATTATCCGGCAGTCCGTAACCCCGAAACGATGCAGATGAGCCGCAGGGAATACCTCGGCATCTACATCTATGCCCATCCGAAGAACGAAATGGAACGGGAGTTCAACAACGATATGTTGAACAAGGCAGAGGCTATCCGCTGCATCCGGGTACAATCGCTCATCAATGAAGAGTTTGGCTTCTTGGATAAGACCAAACAGAAAGCCGACTTCCTCGCCTACTTCAAGAAAATGTGCCGGAATAAAGACCAGAAATGGCAGTTTGTCTATCAGCATTTCTACAACTTCGTCAAGGGACAATGTACCTTTGGCGATGTGAATGTGGATTTATGCAAGAAGTTCCGTGAGTACTTGCTGAACGCCAAGCAACTCAAACACAGCAACCGCCACATTTCCCTCAATTCGGCATCCGGCTACTACTCTACATTCAGAGGATTGTTAAAGATTGCCTATCGAGACAAATGGTTTCGAGAAAACATCAATGACTATCTTGATAAAATAGAGCCACAAGATGTGAAGAAAGAGTATCTGACGCTGGACGAAGTGAAGCAACTCGCTGCCACACCTTGCGACATTCCTGTTCTGAAAGCTGCTTCTCTATTCGCTTGTCTGACAGGCTTACGTATCAGTGACATTCTCAATCTGCAATGGGAAGATTTCACTATCGCTCCCGACCAAGGTTATTGCTTGCGCATCAGGACACAGAAAACACAAACGGAAGCGACACTCCCCATCAGTTACGAAGCCTACGAACTATGCGGAACACCCGGAACAGGCAAAGTATTCAAGGATTTGAAACGGAGCATGATTAATTATCCGCTGAAAAGCTGGCTCAAAAAAGCAGGAATAACGAAACCGATAAGCTTCCATTGCTTCAGGCACAGCTACGCCGTCATACAAATATCCTTAGGTACAGATATTTACACGGTATCAAAGATGCTAACGCATAAGAATGTGTCCACAACTCAGATTTATGCCGATTTGGTCAATTCCAAGAAACGAGAAACAGCCAATAAAATATCACTCAAATAGATATAACTATGAAACGAGGAATCATAACAAACAACGAACAAAGCATCCATATTTCCGATGGTGAAATATGGATGACCGCTTGGGAGCTTGCAGACTTGTTTTATACAACTGCTTGGACTATCCATGCAGCAATTAAGAGAATCCTGAAAGCTAATGTTTTGAGGAGCCACGAAGTTTGTAAGTACATCAAATTGGAGAATGGGAACAATGCCGATGTGTATAATCTCGATATGGTTATAGCCCTATCCTATCAGATAGACACCGGGCATTCCGCAGCATTTAGGAAATAGCTAATAAACAAAGTCGCTCGTAAACAAGATTACAACCTCTTGTTATATTTCAACAAGGATACAAACCATACATTGTATTGCTAATAAGCAATATCTCTATACCCTATTGATTATCTGCATTGTTTACATTAAATGATGCAGATAATTTTTGTTTTTAAGATACACAAGCCTATTTACCCAACTATTTTCATCCAAAAACAAGAAATTTGCAATGCGCTTATTATTAAGAGTGTAACGTGGTGAAAAGTGATGAAATATATCGTCAAAAGCCCATTAACAGGCAAAACTATGGATTTTTTCAAAAATTAATCCTATATATTTGCACACAAACGATTAATACATACCACTATGGAGCAGAAAAAGATAGAACATATAACATTGCATCTGATTGTTTTTGGTACAATCGCAATCATTGGTGTTTTAGCCCGCCAGACCGTGCTACACTATGGTTGGGATGAGTTCAGCAGCTACCTCATTTTAGTGGTAAGCTCCATTATCATGGGAGCTATCTATCTCAATCTGCAAATGGTATTCAGACAACTCCTTTCACCTACAATAGAGAAGTGCTTTATGAGATTTGAATGCTATCGCAACAAGGCTGTAGTCGTAGAAGCTCCAGCAGCAAACTCGGAACTTGCCGGAAGTTCTATAAATTCAAAACCTATCATTTCTGAACCTGAACCCGAAATTGAAATCGAAACTACATCTGACATAACAGAAGAAGTTTCTACTCTATCATATTACGAACCCAACGAAGATGTGGCAGAACTTCCAAAGGAGGAAACCACGCCTTCTACCAACAACACATCTATCGAAGAATCCGACCAGCCATCAGAATACGAGACTCTTCGTGCAAACGCTATGGCAGAGAAAGAACGTGCCTCACAAGAAAAACTCAATAAGGTTATCGCATACACAAAACAAACTTTGGTTTCCTATCTTGATGAAACGGCACTTAATCGCTTGTGTGGATATGTGGCAGAATATTACTTGTTAGATACTCTGCCTAAAGTTGAACCAATAAAGGTCGATTCTCAGTTAAAGACCATTGACATCATGCACTTTGGATGGAATATCGGCAAGGCATTCAGTAAGCCACGCTTACAGACCGCCACTTTTATAAAGAGGGTATTTACCCATACCCTCCGTGATTCGGAAATATCTACTATTGAACGTAAAATGTCGCATACAGAATCAGAATGCAAGATTAAATTAGATAGAAAAATTGCATAACGCAATACCATTAGGCATTGTCCATTGCATCCCAGTAGTCCATATCCATTTTCATGACTTTAAGGACTTTCTCTGTTTGCAATCCCAAGCCATAGTCATAAATATATTCTGTTAATTGCTGACCATTTATCAGGATAATAGTTGGTGAACCGTTAAGGCTTTCCACATATTCCATCGCACCTTTAGAATAATCAGAGGTGGTGATGAATACACCTTTCTTGGATGGTGTTCCTGCAACAGCTCCTACAAAGCTCTGAACCTCATGACGCTGAACATTATTATCTAAAGCATATCGCTTTGCCTGTATGGATATATGATTAAATCCTAAAATATCTTCTTTAATGATACCATCTATACCACCATCATTAGATAGTTTCGTTACAACACCTGAGTTTTTGACCTCGCCACCATACCCCATTGCTTGAAGTAATTTCACAACTAACCGTTCAAATTCTTGTGGCTTTTTACTTAATATAGTTGTCAGAATTTGAGATTGCACATTCTGCTTTATCCTATCATAAGAATCAGCTAATTCTTCTTCCGGTGTACGTTCATCATCATTTCCCAAATGGGAAGAAGTGTTGTTAGCATCCTTATTTTTAGAACTTTTCTTCGGAGTTTTCGCATTCACTGTTACTTTGATGAACTCATTTATTTGTTTCTCCGTGCATGAAGAAAGCATAGACAGTCCCTTTTCGCTGATTTTATAATCACCTCTTTGGGGCTTTTCTACAAGACCTGCAATAAAAAGATACGATAAAGCCCACGAAATACGGTCTAAGAATATTTCGCCATTACCAGAAGGATACCAAGCATTCATTTCCTCATCGGTCAATCCAAAATGCTTAGCCAAAGGAATGCGTAAATCTTTAGCTCTCATAACTATCCCGGCACTTAATTCTTTCAATGCCTGTATCCGTATTTCTTCAAATTGCGGTATCATAAACGACAAATTTGTTTTATAGCTTCAATAACCACTGGTATTTCATGACACAAAGGTACTTAAATTACTCGTAATCATCACTTATTACCATCAAAAAGTTATTCATCAGTTATATTTTGGTGAATGATTCCACCATTGAAACACCTGTTTCCTTTGCCGTCGAACAATTAAAAACGATTGGCGTATGCAAAAAGAAACAGTAACATTTGATAAGCTGCCCGAAGCGGTAGGTTATCTGACCGAACAGGTCATCGAGTTGAAAAAGATGGTAGCGGAACTCCAGCCACAGCCATCTGACAAACATGTGTTGGTAGAAATAGAGGATGCTTGCCGTATCATCCGAAAAGCCAAGCCTACCATTTATACATTGGTACGCAAAGGACTGCTTCCTGCCTATAAGAAAGGTAAGAAACTCTATTTCTATGAAGACGAACTTCTTTCTTGGATTGAGAACGGGCGTAGAAAGAGTGCAGAACAGACTTACGAGGAGATGCTGGCAAATATGCAAGGCGGTGTCCGTCATAAGTCCAAATCATCCATGAAGTTTTAATGAGTAGAACTATGGATACATCCTCTATTAATCCGGCATCCATCATTGACGAAGCGGTTGATTTAAGTATGCGATTGGCTGGCACTGATTTTCCTGTCAGCATATTCCCGACAAAAATCCAACGCATCATCAGTGAGGTTCACGAATGCCATAACTACCCGACTGACTACATTGCCTCTGCAATTTTTGCAGCGATTGCAGTTGGCATCGGTAACACGCATCTTGCCCAAATCAAGCAAGGCTGGATAGAAAGCCCTATCCTGTATATGGCATTGATAGGAAGACCGGGAGCAAACAAAAGTCATCCGCTCAGCTTTGCGATGAAACCGTTTCTTGATTACGACTATCAGCAGAATCAAGTCTTTGAAAAGGCTCTTGCCAAGTATGATGAACTGATGAGTATGAGCCGCAAAGAACGAGCGGAAAGCGGTGAAGAACAATTTCCTCAGGAGCCAGTTCGTAAACGCTTCTTAATTTCGGATGTAACGCCTGAAGGTTTGAGCCTTATCCATGCGCAAAACAAACGTGGTTTATGCTTGTGGGCTGACGAGTTATCCGCTTGGTTCAAGAACTTCAACCGTTATAACAACGGTTCGGAAGAACAGTTCTGGCTGTCGGTGTTCAGTGCCAAGACCACTATATCCGACCGCAAAAATGCCAAGAGTTCCATCTTCATCAAGCGACCGTATATCTCAGTTATTGGTACTATTCAAAAGAAGATTCTCAGTGAGTTGGCTAAAGGTGAACGTTCCAGTAACGGATTCATCGACCGCATTCTGTTTGTGATGCCCAATCTGCAACAGAAGGCTCGTTGGAATGACAAGGAACTACCGGAGAACATCGAACAAGAATGGAATGCCATTATTGACAAACTGATACAACAAGAGTATGCCCTCAATGAGTTTGGAGAGATAGAACCGCAGATTCTTCTTTTCACGGAGGATGCCAAGAGACGGCTTTACGAATGGCAGCACCACTTCTCAGAATTGTGCGACCAAGAGACAAATGACACCATTGTGAGTATCTATTGCAAGCTGGAGATATACATCATCCGTTTCTGCCTGATTATCCAATTAGCGCGATGGACCTGCGGAGAGTGTGGTAAAACATATATCGACCTGTTGACGGTAGAACGAGCCATTAAACTGACGGAGTATTTCAAGGAATCCGCATTGAGCGTTCAAAATATACTCAATGAGAACATGCTCAACAGCCAACAACAGGCGATAGTCAATCTACTTCCTCCATCCTTTACAACTGCCCAAGCTATACAGATAGCCGAGCAAAATGGAATGAAGGAGCGCACATTTCAACGCTTTCTCAATGACAACATCGGGACATTGTTCCGCAAAGAGAAGCATGGAGAATATTCAAAGATTAACCCGTGACATTTTTGTCGGTTTTGACACTTTTCCAGCGAAAACGACAATAACGACAAAAGTGACACACCCAAAAAGAAACATACAATGAGTACACATAGATTCATATTAGAACCCTACAAAGGTGTCAGCACTCGACACACTTGCCCGAACTGCCACCACCAAAGATGTTTTTCCAAGTACATTGATACGGAGAAGCAAATCCAGTTCCCTGAGTACGTGGGGCGTTGTGACCATGAGCAGAAATGCGGTTATCACTTCACGCCTCGTGATTACTTTGAGCAGAACCCGTCTGAGAAAGAAAAGTTTGCGGAGAAGGAGAATAGTTTCAGGAACTATGCCCCTATTAAGGAAGCACAACCAATAGCTACTTCCTACATTGATTTGGATATAGTCAACCAATCATTGCGTGGCTATTCTGCAAACAAGTTGTTTCAATTTCTATCGGCTCAGTTCGGAGAGACGGAGACATTGGAACTCATGAAAAGATACAAGGTTGGTACTTCCAAGTATTGGGACGGTGCAACCGTATTCTGGCAAACGGACAATCAGAATAAAATCCGTACAGGTAAGATAATGCTTTACAATTCCGAAACAGGTAAGCGGATAAAAGAACCATACAATCATGTTACGTGGGTGCACTCCGTATTACACAAAGGTGATTACAATTTGAAGCAATGCTTCTTCGGTGAGCATCTGCTTCCTGAAGACAAAAGCCGTCCTGTCGCACTGGTCGAAAGCGAGAAAACGGCACTCATTGCTTCCTACTATCTGCCGCAGTTTCTATGGATAGCATCAGGTGGAAAGAACGGTTGCTTCAATGCCAACAGCCTATCCGTTCTGGTAGGAAGAAGCGTTGTGTTATTCCCCGATTTGGGGGCGACCGACTATTGGCAGAGCAAAATCGGTCTGATGAAAAGCTACGGGATTGAGGTACGAATGTTCGATTATATGGAAACCAATGCCACCGAAAACGAGCGAAAAGAGGGGTACGACATAGCCGATTATCTGCTCAAAGTGAAGCCCGACGAAGCTATCCTGCAACAGATGATAAAGAGAAATCCAGTCTTGAAAACACTGATAGATATATTCGATCTGAAGCTCATCAGCATACAAAAAGACACTCCGCTGCCGAAAGTTTCACAGCCTAAGAAACGAGGATTCAGACTTTGAATACCGGAAGAGGAATCGAGACTTTTTTACTGTAGCAAGTTAATGTCGGTGTATTACATTTCCCGACCACTTGCTCCTCAAAAAGTCTGAGGAGGCAGCTCCCGATGGTCACAAATTATTCACTAAAAGCAATTCCAAATGGAAAAGAAATATACGATAACTCTCCGTCTGTCATACGACCAATTCGCATGGCTCGGTGCGCTTTGCAGACGGAGCAAGCAGACCCAAAGCGCAGTCATCCGTTCGCTCATTGAGAGCGGAACAGTACGTGAACGAATCACGAAAGAGCATATCCACATCATCCGTCAGTTGATAGGTGAAAGCACCAATCTTAACCAATTGGCGAAGCAGGCAAACACCTACGGATTCTTTGCTGTTGCCGAAAGATGCGAGGAGATGGCGCAGCGTATTAACCAACTCATAAAGCAACTGAAAGATGATAGGTAAGCAGACCAAAGGGACATCGTTCAGTGGCTGTGTCCGCTATGTCCTCAAAGAGGAGAAATCCAAATTGCTGGAAGCTGTCGGAGTGAATGGCTCACCCGAACAGATGGCGGAGCAATTTGAATTACAGGCGTTGCTCAACGACAAGGTAAAGAATATTGTCGGACACACCTCGCTCAACTTCTCTCCTGAAGATGGCGAATGCTTGAAGTCTGATGATGCGTTGATGTTGCAAATCGCCCACGACTATATGAAACTGATGGGCATCGAAAATACGCAATACATCATTGCCCGGCATATCGACCGTGAGCATCCGCATTGCCATATCGTTTTCAACCGAGTGGACAATGATGGCAAGACGATTAGCGACAAGAATGATTTTCGCAGGAATGAGAAAGTTTGCAAAATGTTGACCGCCAAATATCGCTTGCACTTTGCCAATGGTAAAGACCATATCAAAGAGGAACGCTTGCGCCCATACGATAAGGCAAAGCACGAGATATACAAGGCATTGAAAGAAGAACTGCCCACAGCTCATAGTTGGGATAATTTGAAAGATGCGCTTGCCGACCGGGAGATTGATATGAAATTCAAAGTCAGCCGGACTACACGGGAAATACAAGGTGTCAAGTTTGAACATAACGGCTTTTCTTTCTCCGGCTCAAAAGTAGGTCGAGAGTTCAGCTACTTGAATATCGACAACCGACTGGAAGAGAATGCTTGTGCATCTTTGTTGGAGTCTGCCAAACAGGAATCCAAACAACAAAAAGAAGAGGTACAGCAAAGCGTTTCCCATTCCGATGATAGCTTTGGCATCAGTCTCGGTTTGCTAAACGGTAGCTCATCCTACGATGCCACTGCCGCAGAAGAAGCAGAGTTCAATCGCCTAATGAAAAAGAAAAAGGCTAAGCGTAAGCGAGGCTTTCATTTATAATTCTCTATTTATTAATTTTTAAAACCCAATTATTTATGGTACAAAAAGATTTAATTCTTGATTTCAATCTCTACTTGTGTGAGAAATTTGGCTACAGAGAAAGCTGTAGCGTGATGTCCCATGCCAACGGCTTTTGTGTGGACATTCGTGAACGTGATTTAGACTGCTATATCCGCTTCTGGGAGTATAGCTGTGGAAGAGGCAACTTTCCCGACTGGTCTATCATCATTGTGCGCAGTAATTTCAAAAAGAACCAAGAAGAAAGCCTGAAAGACTTGGCTCGGTTCTTCAAGGAGTACATGCCACGCTATGGTTACAAATACCTATGTACCGAAGATGATGACCACAAGTACTATCAGACACTTGGTTTAAAGTGTATAATGGACGGTTTTTGTCCCAATTATGCACTAGCACTGAAAGATTTAAATATCTGATACATGGTCTTTAAGTTAAGGAGGGGATTTTTCCTCTCCTTTTCTCTTTCCGATACGCCCCATTATGAGAACGTGCCGTTTGAAGTGCCGGAGGGATGGATGTGGACAACTTTGGGAGTTATCGGTACTTGGCAATCAGGCGGAACACCTAGCCGTTCAAATAAATCATATTATGGTGGGAATATACCTTGGCTTAAAACTGGAGACTTAAACGATGGATATATTACTCATATTCCTGAATTTATTACAGAAGAAGCAGTCGTGAATTCTTCTGCAAAATTAAATCCTGTAGGAAGTGTTTTAATTGCAATGTATGGAGCGACGATTGGCAAACTGGGTATTCTTACATTCCCGGCAACAACAAACCAAGCATGTTGTGCTTGTATTGAATACGATGCTATCGACCCAATGTTTTTGTTTTATTTCCTTTTGTCTCAAAGAACAGCATTCATCGCAAAAGGTGGTGGCGGAGCCCAACCGAACATTTCAAAAGAAATAATAGTAAAGACCTATATCCCTTTACCTCCATTTCTAGAGCAACAGCGTATTGTAGCTGAAATAGAAAGATGGTTCTCGTTAATTGATATTATCGAGAATGGGAAAAATGATTTGCAAAACATTATCAAGCAAACCAAAAACAAAATTCTTGACCTTGCCATTCATGGAAAACTCGTATCGCAAGATCCGAATGATGAACCAGCCATTGAACTCTTGAAACGTATAAATCCCGGCTTTACACCTTGTGATAACGGGCATTATACGCAGTTGCCCGAAGGATGGACTGTTGCACCGATGCAAGTACTATGCTCTTTGGTTGATGGTGATAAGCAAAATGGCATAGAACGAACAAATCTTGATGTCAAATATTTGCGAGGTGAGCGTGATGCCAAGACTTTGACTTCTGGAAAGTATGTTACTGCAAATTCACTTTTGATTTTAGTAGATGGCGAGAACTCTGGTGAGGTATTTAGGACTCCGATTGACGGTTATCAAGGTAGTACTTTCAAACAGTTACTTATCAACGAAAATATGAACGAAGAATATGTACTACAAATTATCAACTTGCATAGGAAAGTCTTGCGAGAAAGCAAGGTTGGTTCTGCCATTCCCCACTTGAATAAGAAATTATTCAAAGCAATAGAAGTTCCTATTCCATCTTACAAGGAACAACAAAGGATTGTAATGGCAATAAATATTGCGTTTAAACAACTGGATTTGATCACGGAGAGTTTATAGGCTCTCCGTGATAGTATCTAATTGGTCAAAAATTCTTTGAACAGTCTCTACAATTCGTATCTGTTCTTTATATGGTGGTAAGGGAAAATCAAAATTACCAATAACAGAAGCACTGATATTAGGCTGTGCTCCTCCATATGCAATTTTTAGTATTTCATCAACTTTCGATTGCATATAAATATTTCGATAATCGGGAAACAATGAGGACTTGTTTAAGATTTTGATATTTCCTACACGTTGATTTAGGTATGCTATTTCATCAAACAAATATACTCCCATTTTTCCTGTTGTTGCTCCAGACATGGCAATCAGCAAATCTCCTTTCGAAATCTTAAATTTATTGTCCGTAATGCCCTCAACATAAACACAGTCAGTTATATCTATAGTATTATGAGTGATATTCGATATACGAACTAATGGTATTCCTTGTGACTTATAATCATTGCTGCTGAAAGCAAAGCCATTCTCAATTCTACACAAATCAGATAACTTGCATATAGCCCATCCTTTCGGTAAGTTCGTATAATGCCCGATACGTACCTTTATATTATTACCATATTCATTCTAATTCAATGTAGTATGGTAACAAAATTCAAAAATCAATTGGCAAAGAGTAATTTGGCCAAAAACACAGTCTCCTCTTATGTGTGGACGGTGCAGTATTTCCTCAATCATTATGGAGAAGTGAACAAGAAAAATCTTTTGGCATACAAGGGGTATTTGGTGGAGAACTTCAAACCGCAGACAGTGAACCTGCGCTTACAAGGAATCAACAAGTTCCTAGAGTTTATAAAACAGGAGAAACTAAAAGTGAAGTTCGTAAAAGTACAGCAAAAGAACTTTTTGGAAAATGTAATCAGCGATGCCGATTACAAATTTCTCAAAGCCCAACTTAAAGCCGATGGTTACGATGAATGGTATTTTATCGTGTGGTTTATGGCTGCTACAGGCGCACGTGTTAGTGAATTGCTCCACATTAAAGCGGAACATATCAAGGTGGGTTATCTCGACCTGTATAGTAAAGGTGGAAAGATTCGACGGCTATACATCCCAAAGAACCTACGAACAGAAGCCGATAAATGGTTGAAGAATCAAGGCCTGACATCTGGCTATATCTTCCTGAACCGTTTCGGGCAGCGCATTACTACTCGTGGAATTGCTTCCCAACTCAAGCATTTTGCCGAAAAATACGGAATGAACAAGGAAGTAGTTTATCCTCATTCATTCCGTCATCGTTTTGCTAAAAACTTCCTCGACCGCTTTAATGACCTTGCTCTACTAGCCGACCTTATGGGGCATGAGAGTATAGAAACCACTCGAATCTATCTTCGTAGAACTGCTAGCGAACAGCAGAAGATTGTGGATAAGGTCGTAAACTGGTAAAGCCGCATTAGCCCTTAGAAGTGTATTGATTTACACTTCTAAGGCTTTTTGAATATTATCAAGAACAGAGAATAGTTTTTTTATCTTTTGAACAATGCGTTGTTGCTCGGCAAGAGGAGGTAGTGGTATTTCAATTTTATGCAAAGCATTAGAAGATAGTCCAAGTAATCCTATACCTTTCCCTCCTATCAAATTGTTCTCTTTTAAATACGCCAATGTATAGTAGTAAAATGGTACACATAAATCAATCTTTGGACGAAGTCTATGAATGTGATTTTGAATGCAAATATCGTAATCATAGTTCCAAATTGCAGAGCGTCCAATATCGCCGCCTTCACACACAAGTAAATCCCCCTTTGTTACAGTGCATTTATCTAATTCACTCTCTTTGAAAGACATTTGCTTTATCACTGTAAAATCAAACTTATTCCAATACACATTTGAAGTAGTCAAATAATCTTTCATTACACCGTCCCTGTTGACTGAATTAAGGGCTTTACCTGTATTATGATTAAAAAGTTCCCCTAAAATTGTTTGTTGCCATCCTGCGGGATAATGCCCGTTATCACAAGGTGTAAAATTGGGATTTATACGCTTCAAAAGTTCGCTTGCCGGTTCATCATTCGGATCTTGCGGTACGAGTTTGCCGTGAATGGCAAGGTCAAGAATTTTGCTTTTTGTTTGCTTGATAGTGCTTTGCAAATCTGATTTACCTTGTTCTATTTGGTCAATTAAAGCAAACCATTTCTCTATTTCTACTACAATACGATGTTGTTCTGTAAGGGGAGGTATGGCAATATTCAAATTCAAGGTACTTTCTGAACCAATGTTACCTTGACTAACATTTCCTGTTTCTGTGGAAAATATCGCATCTAACACATATTCTCCTTTCAATACAAGACATAAGAAATCTATATTGATTTCTGAAGAAAAACATCTAAGACAACCAACACGTTGATTCAGAAGTAAATTCTTTTTAATTGATGGGACTTTTGCCGTGTAGAAGTAATCTCGTTTCCCTTTTGTCCCTGTCATCGTGAATAGAATATCGTCCTTTTTCAACAAGTATTTTTCTGTTGTCTTACCGATTACATCTTCAACAAACACGGGCTGTATATCAAGTATCAGATTGTCATTCTTGACATTCCCAATTCTTATAACTTGCCAATCAGATTGATTAACATATGTATTACTTTTATAGGCATAACCACCTTGAAAACTAACAATATCATCTAACCTGCACCACACCCATGAACTCGGCACTTCAAACGGCACGTTCTCATAATGGGGCGTATCAGAAGTCTTTGCAGACTTCTTGCTCCGCTTGATTTTTCCTTCTTTTATCAGTCGTTCTTTTTCAGCCTTGATTCGTTCGAGCAGAACTGATGCAGGTTCATCGTTAGGGTCTTGCGGTACAAGTTTTCCATGTATCGCAAGGTCGAGTATCTTTTGACGTAACGCTTTTGTATCCATTGTTGTATATCTGTTTGTAATTGTGCAGCCAAAAACTGCACAATTACTATTCATTTTCTTCCAGTTTCTTTAATTCCTCATTTTCTTCAAACTCTTCAATCCATTCCTTCACCTTGGCTTGCAATAAAGCCTTGTTGGGGAGATAGAGTTGATAAGCAGAAGCATAGATGTTAGTATCTTTAGGCAAGGTGAGTTCCACAAGTGCATCGTTCTTCTCCCGGCACAACAGAATGCCAATTGTCGGCTTTTCAAAGTCTTGTTTGACATAGCGGTCGTAATAGTTGACATACATCTGCATCTGTCCAAGGTCTTGGTGAGTAAGTTTGTCTATTTTCAAATCTATAAGCACATAGCATTGTAACAAACGATTGTAAAACACCAAGTCAACAAAGAAATGTTGCTCATCAAATGTGAACCTTTTCTGCCTTGCTTCAAAGAGGAACCCTTTGCCAAGTTCTAATAGGAATTGCTGCATCTTGTTGATAATGGCATTCTCCAATTTAGACTCTGAGTAAACTGCATCGGGTTTTAGACCAAGAAACTCTAATGTGATGGGATTCTTGATGATGTCCGATGGTTTCCCAATAGTTTGTCCTTCTTTCGCCAACCGCATTACTTCATCTTTGTTACGACTCAAAGCCAATCTCTCATAAAGACAGCTTCCTACTTGACGGCTGAGTTGCCTTTTAGACCATTGTTGTTGGGTACATTCTATTTCATAGAAGCTGCGGGCATCCGGATTTTCCACCCTCATCAGTATAAGATAATGAGACCATGAGAGAGCGAATGTCGTTTCAGAAAGATGTTCCTCTGCCTTCGGATAATCGGCTAACCACTGGTTAGCCTTTTGGCTCGACTTTGGACAACCACTGGTTAGCCCTTTAGAAAAGACAATATAAAACTGCCGTATATTCTTAAGCGTTGAATACGACCATCCATCTCCCAGCCTATCAGTCAGACGTTTAGAGAGTTCTTTCAGTACAGCCTTTCCGTATTCGGCTCTTGTCTCTCCCTTTTGCTCATATTCTACTATATATTGTCCAATATGGAACTTAGTATAGACCTCAGCAATATTGACGGCTGTTGCCACACGTTCCCTTGCCTGCGTGACAAGGTCAACAACCTTTAAGAACAGATCGTTTATATCTTTATCATTTGTGCTAATATCTTTTCGCATAGCTCAATTTTCTTCAATATTTGCAAGCAGTTTTTCAAGTTCAGTCACCGCTCTACTGATGGTCTGGCTCTTATCCTTGATGTCTGCCATCAGTTCTGCCAATGAACGGTCGTCCACCTCACCACCTTGTTTTATCCAAGTAATGTCAAGACTTGTTTTGTCTCTGGCAATAATTTCATCTACAGGGTATTTACGCCAACGACCTTGCGGATTATTCTCGGCATCGTAGGTCTCTACTCGATTATTGTAGCAAGAAACAAAATCATCCAAATGATGCCGTTCCAGTTTGTTGGTGGCAAGCGTATGCTTTATGTCTGTACGGTAATCGTAAAACCATATTTCTTTGGTTGGGTGTCCTTTGCTGAAAAACAACACGTTGGCTTTTACGCCTTGCGCATAGAAAATACCTGTAGGCAAGCGCAAGATAGTATGTAGATTGAAATCTTGCAATAAGCGTTTGCGAATAGTTTCACCTGCCCCTGCCTCAAAAAGGACATTGTCGGGAAGCACCACAGCAGCACGTCCTCCGGTTTTGAGCATAAGCATCATGTGCTGGAGAAAGTTTAACTGGTTATTCTTGGTTTCTACATAGAAATCCGGGCGGTTGATGTCCACAGAACCAGCCGGACGAGTTCCAAAAGGAGGATTGGCAAGTATCACATCAACAAGAGTTGACGGTTCTTTTTCCAAAGAATTCTCACAAACAATCGGACTACGGTCTGTACCGATACCATGCAAATAAAGATTCATGGAAGCGAGCGTCACCACTAAAGGCGTATTATCCACACCATGCAAAGCTTTGTCACGCAAGAAATCACGTTTTTCTTTACTTGCTGACTGACCTTTCATATAATCGTAAGCTGTAAGCAAGAATCCACCCGTTCCACAAGCCGGGTCACAAACCGTTTCACCCATTTGCGGATTGATACAATCTACCATTGCCTGAATAAGTGGACGAGGAGTAAAATACTGTCCTGCACCGCTTTTCTTGTCTTGCCCATTCTTTTCAAGAATACTTTCGTAGATAGCACCTTTCACATCACCGTCCATAATGAGCCATTGCTCCTCATCAATCATGGTGATAACTTTTTTTAGATAAACAGGTTTGTCTATCTTGTTTTGTGCCTTCGTATAAATTGTACCTATCAGATTATCCTGCTCGCTAAGCAATTTAAGGGTCTCTTCATATTGTTTTACCAAATCCAGACCATCAAGTGCTATCAAATCTGCCCACTGATAACCAGTTGGAATAGCCGACTCTTCTCCAAACATTTCTACATTTTCGACATCCATCTTCAAGAATAAAAGATAGGTCAGTTGGGTAATATAATCAGTGAATCCAATGCCTTGTCCGGCAAGAGTGGTTGCCAGATTCCATACTTTTTTGGTGAGCGATTGCTCTGTTGTATTATTTGTTGCCATTTCTTTATGCTGCTTTTCTTAAAACTACAAATGTGTAAAGTGAATGAAGTGCCTCGTCTGCCTTCTGCATATTACCAAACGCTCTAATCATTTGGGCTGCATGGGTAGCATCATCTTCACGAATATCCCTGACCGTACAAGCTCCATTAGAAGCAATATAATCCACAATACAACTGATAACCTCTCGCTGTTTGTCTGTTATTTCACGCTGGTTTTGTCCTAACCAAAGATTGAAAAACTGTTTAGAGGTAGTAACTACACTATCCAATCGTTCGATTTGGTGGAAAGCAAAGCGTACAAGTTGTATGATATTGGTCAATGCATCGCTTTCTTCTTTGGTAGTGGAACGCCTTACTACTTTAGGATTAACTATGGCATAAGAGTTCCAGAGTTGTTTGGATGTAAAATGATTGTTTGCCATTTTGAGTCTGTTCTCCAAATCCTTTAGCATCGAATAGGTTATAGGCTCTCCCTCATTGTTGTAAATGATGCGCAGTGCCTCTATTTCGTCATAGTATTTTTTACAAAAATCTTCAAAAGCCTCTGTCGTATTTTTTGCTTCCTCAATGGAAAACCCTTTGGAGATAAGCGTATCTTCACCCGGCATCAATGTATTGACGAATCCGGCTGCAAGTATCAGAAGGTATTTCCGGGCATCCGCATGATTGGCAAGCGGAGCGACTAGCCCCTTACGTTCATTGTTAGGCTCATCAGTGCTTACAAACTGTGGAAGAATGCCTTTCTCCAGTGCATCGTATATTCTGGCAGAAAGCTCCTTCATGTCATCATGAGACAGACGGACAAACTCTTTCCGTTGCGAATCATCCGCTTTATTGTATATTCGTGCAAGCGTTGCCGCAAGCCGTTTAAGGTATTCATCAGGAATATAGCCATGACTAATACGTTCTAACAGCTCCTTCAACGTAATTGTCTTTGTTGTAGGACCGTCGTCTATAGGTGCCACTGTTTGCGCATGTTCTGTCACGCCTACCGCATCAACCAAATAAAAACAATCCTTGCTGAATGCGTTCGGGGTAACATTGCGAAGTTGCTCATCACCAATAGTACGCACTCCACGCCCTTTCATCTGAATATACAAAGGCAATGACTCCACATCACGCATGAACATTACCACTTCCAGTGGCTTTACATCTGTTCCGGTGGCAACCAACGTACAGGTGACAGCAATACGGAAATCCTTGTCATTACGGAATTGGCGTATCAGTTCGTTACTATCGCCTGCTGAATAAGTGATTTTCTGAACAAAGCGGTCGTCAGTCCGTCCGAACACCTCTTTAGCTATCTGTACGATATTTGTGGCGTGAGCTTCATTGAGAGCAAATATCAAGGTTTTAGGTAAATAGTCCATATTCGGCTCACGTTGCGGGTCATTAAACAATTCTGTATAAACCACATCCCAATAGGTTGAAAGGATTAACTTTATCTGTGCCGGATTAATGACACTCCGATTAAGTTCTTTATTGGTGTAGGTTTTGGTTTCCTTGTTTCTCACAGTCTTAACCTCACCCGTATATCTCGTTTCTTCCTTTACTCTCTCACCCTCTAATATAGCTCCCCCAGTTTCCGTAACTTGCGTTTTTATTCGATACACCCTACAATCCACATTCACACCATCAACGATACTCTTTTCTAAGGTATAATTGACAATGATATTATAGTTAAAGAATTTCTTTGTCTCTTCAATCGGGGTTGCTGTCAAACCGACAAGTCGAGCCGTATCGAAATACTCCAACACCTTGCGCCAGTTCCCATAAATGGAGCGATGGCACTCGTCTATGATAATCATATCAAAGTAATCGTGCGGTAAGTTGGGATTAGGAGGCAAGGTTACCTCCTCTGCTGGTTCGTTCTCATCATCGTTATCGTTATCCTCAATAGTTTCTCCTTTCAAGAATGAGAATAGACGTTGTATTGTAGAAATAACGACATTGCTATCAGAAGGGATAGAAGACGAGCGAAGACGATTGACCGTAAAGATAGTATTGAAAGCATCCCCGTTCTCTGTCAGACGAAAAGTTCCGAATTCTCCCTCGGCTTGTTTTCCAAGATTATTTCGGTCAACAAGAAACAACACTCTACGCATGGGTGTATAAGAAAGCATTCGGTAGGCAGCAAGACAAGCCGTATATGTTTTACCCGCACCGGTGGCAAGAACCATCAACGCTCGATTTTGCCCAGCACGGAAACTCTTTTCAAGTTCTGTTACCGCTTCATATTGACAATCACGAAGCCCTTTCTTTTTCAATGTTGGAAGTCCGGCAAATGTATCCTCAATCCCCAGTTTCTTAACCAATTCATGTGGCGTAGGGATAGCCATTATCGGCTTGAAATAAGAATCCGGTTCACGAAAATCGCAGAAATATAGTTCCTTGCCATTCGAGGTAAAGATAAAAGGCAATGGCTTTTGGTATGTCTGATAGATATTCGGAACACTTCTTGCGTATAAGGCCGCTTGCTCGCATACTTTTGAAGCAAAAGCATCCGTTTCTTCACGTTTAGCCTCAAGCACGCCCACTGCTTTCCCATTAATAAAAAGGAAATAATCTGCTTCAAGATTTCCTTTCAATAAACCTTCTCTTATAGCTACAGCCGTACAAGTAGGTTCATAAGCATCCCTATTGACAACTTCCCAACCTGCATCAGTAAACCACTGGTCTATCTTTATTCTTGCTTTTTCTTCAGGAGTCATGTTCTTAATATTGTATATTATCGGAAGTTCATAGATACATCTGCAATAAACTGCAAAAGGTCTCCGATCCTCCCAACCTAATTAAATACTATTGTAACCTTTCCTTTTTATCGGTTATCAAATCTTTCAAATCAACTTGTAATATCTCCGCAATCTGTTGCAAGGTTTCCAAATTAGGCTGAATTCTATTACAGGCATAGGCATTGACCATACTAAAACTCTTGTTGAGCTGTTTAGCTAACCACGTTTGAGAAATACCTTTTTCGGATAAAACAGTCTTTATTCTATTCAGTTTCATTCTTTAATATGATTTTATAGTGCAAATGTAGTGAATTATATTCGATAATTCGGGTCTTTTTTGTATTTTTGTACGCAAAAACATAAGCATATGGGACATAAATGTTATATTTCTTTTAAAACAGAAGATAGTTGGTATAAACGAGAAATACAAAAATGGAGTGCCAATGAAAAAGTTGACATGATAGACAAGTCGCTAAATACCCCTATTAATTCTGAAGACGAAGACTATATTATGCGAAAAATCAGAGAAGATTATTTGTCTGATTCAACGGTTACAATCTTCTTGATTGGGGCACAGAGTGCAGAGACTTTGGGGTGGAAAGAACAGAAATTTATAAAGAGAGAGCTACAAGCGTCATTGTATAATAGCGAAGGTAATACTCGAAACGGAATTTTAGGAGTTGTATTACCTTCAATGTATGATTCAATATACAAAGGACAACATATATGCTCTATCTGTGGTAAAAGTCATAATACTGTAGCTATTAACGATGCGACTACTATTAAAGAATTTAGTAAAAATTATTACTTAAATAATCACGGAAAATGTGCATATGATGAAGATGATCGATTTTGCATCTTAGTTAAATGGGATGACTTCAAATGTAATCCTAACGCTTATATTGAACAAGCATTCAATAAGCGTAATCATCCTATAGCAAGTGAAGTAATTGTTAGACCTAAATGAATTTATAAATAATGGAAAGGAATTTATGTTTTATAGTAATGGGATTCGGCAAGAAAAAGGATCCAGATACTAACCGTACTATTGATTTAGATGCTACGTATAAAAAAATAATCCGTCCTGCCGTAGAATCCGCTGGATGCAAATGCATACGCGCTGACGAGATTGTAGAATCTGGAATAATTGATAGAAGTATGTATGCACTCTTATATTACGCTGACATTGTTATTGCAGACATATCAACTTTTAACCCTAATGCAATATACGAATTAGGAGTACGTCATGCATTACGTCCATATTCTACAATAATCATTAAAGAAGATGAAGGGAAAATACCGTTTGATATTGGACACGATAGAATAATAAGTTACAAACATTTAGGAAATGAAATTTCAGAAGCAGAAGCAAAGAAATGTATTCCGCAGCTTCGAACTTTAATTCAAAGTGTCATCAATGAGCCTAAAACGGATAGCCCACTTTATTCTTACATTCATCAAATAAAAAAACCGGAAATTTCAGAAGAAGAAATCTCCAGTATCATTGGAGAATTGAAAAATAATGAAGATTCTATTTATGCTTTGACTGAGATGGCGAAAGATAATATGGCAAAAGGTGATTTTGTTAAAGCAGAACAATTGTGGGAGAAATTGTGTTCTAAAACAGAAAATGAAAAATACTATATTCAACAACGAGCGTTGTGCCGTTACAAAAGTGAAGTACCATCTACACAAAGAGCGTTGACCGATGCTATGCTAATAATGGCGAAAATAGGAAACCAAACAGATACAGAAACTCTTGGAATTTTAGGAGCAATAAATAAAAGATTATGGGAAATAACATCCGATAAAAGTTATCTTAACTCAGCCATAGATTCATATAAAAAAGGATGGAATCAATATAAAGATTATTATACAGGTGAAAACTATGCAACTTGTATGTATATAAAATCATTGCATGAGATATCAGAAGAACTAAAGACACATTCTATAGTTGAAGCCAAACTCACATATGCTGAGATTATTGATATAATTCTGAAATCTCTTGAAGACCCAGAAGCCGAAGAGTTGCTTTGGAAATATGCTTCTTTATCTAATGCCTATCTTGCATTAGGCAACCATGCTGAAGCTGAAAAGTATGAGAGACTATTTCACGACCAGCAACCCTTACAATGGCAAATAGATAGTTTCGAGAAAACAAAATCAATTTTAAAGAAATAAAAACATGGCTAAAACATATAAAATTTTCATTAGTCATTCTTGGTCACATGTAAATGACTTAAAATCGTTAAGAAACCTTCTCGAATCAAGAGGGTACTTTAATGTTGAATTTACAGAATTTCCACCAACAGATTCTATAAATTCAATGAATACATATTACATAAGACAGCGAATCTCAGAAAGAATAGCGGCTTCGGATATTGTTTTAGGTATCGCTGGAATCTATGCTTCATATAGTGATTGGATGAAATGGGAGCTTGACAAAGCTATAGAAAAAGGAGTTCCAATTATTGGGGTAATCCCAAGAGGACAAGAGCGAATTTCTGCTATTGTAAATGATAGAGCCGACGAAATTGTTCATTGGAATACAGAAAGCATAGTATCTGCTATACGAAAACATGCGAAATGATATTACGATGGTCAATTTCGATGAATACATCCAGCAAGGCGAACCGCAAAAGCGTGAAAGAGGCTATGCTTGGCAAACGGCAATAGGACTTCAAGCGGTAGATGGCTTGAAGCCCTCGGATTATCTTATTGAAACTGCTCGCAAGCATATTGAGGGAGACATAACCATTGATGAAGTACAACAACTTATCAAGAGTTACTACGATTCAAAAGACATTCGTACTGAAAAGGATAACGAAACAGAAGAAGCGGATAAAGTTTCTGCCAATATAACCAAACTATTGAATGAGCGTTCATTTGCTTTTACCGTAGCCGGATTGACCGCCATTCATCGGCGTATATTTGATGGAGTATTCAAGTTTGCCGGACAAATCAGAGATTACAATATCACCAAAAAAGAATGGGTGCTTCGTGGCGATACGGTATTTTATGTATCTGCTCCCGACATTCGCAGAGCCATAGAGTATGATCTTGAACAAGAAAAGGCGTTTGATTATACAGGATTATATATAGACCAAATTGTCACTCATATTACCCAATTCGTATCCGGGTTGTGGCAGATTCATCCGTTTGGAGAAGGCAATACCCGAACAACAGCAGTGTTCACCATCCAGTATTTACGCTCGATGGGATTCAATGTCGAGAACGACCTTTTTGCCAATCATTCTTGGTATTTCCGTAATGCTTTGGTTAGAGCCAATTATCAAAACATACAAAAAGGCATCAAAAGAGAGCCTGTGTATTTAGAACGATTCTTCCGAAATCTATTGATAGGAGAAAACAATGAATTGAGGAATCGTTTCATGGTGGTTAATGCCCCCGAAGACATGGGTATCTCCACCCCGACAAGTACCCCGACAAGTACCCCGACAAGCTTAGATAATCCATTACAGATAGATAATGAAAATATCAACCGTTTAATAGAGGTACTTGCAAACAATAGATTATCAGTCAAAGAGATGATGGCAGCCGTAGGTTTAAAGAACCGTGAAAATTTCATGGAATACTCTCTCAATCCAGCCATAAAAGAGGGATTTGTTTCTATGCTCTACCCAGACAAGCCCCGTCATCCTCGTCAGAAATACATGTTGACGATTAAAGGATTGGCGGTGTATAACTCCAATAACATGAAATAATGATAGACGAGAACAATATACCCTCTATTCAACCCGACTTTGAACGGATTAAAAAGCAAGATAATAAAGGTTTAGAGTATTGGACTTCTCGTGAGTTGTGCACCGCATTAGGCTATGGCACATACCAAAAATTCAATCGTACTCTAAACAAAGCTATCGCCATAGCCAATAAGAAAGGTTGTAACACTACCGAGCATTTTAATGCTACGTTTGAGATGGTCAAACTAAATTCCGGCTCCTTTCGTAAGGTGGAGAATATACATCTATCACGAATCGCTTGTTTGATGATTGCTGAAAATGCCGATAGTAAGAAGCCACAAGTACAGATAGCAAAAGAATATTTCAAACAAGAAATATCAACTCCTGAATTAATAGACAACAGTCTATCTTCCAACATATTGCTATACAAGACGAAACAAGGAGAAAGCCGTATAGAGGTCATCTTCAATAATGAAACATTTTGGATGTCGCAAAAGCGAATGGCCGATTTGTTTGGTGTTGAAACGAATACGATCAATAACCATCTGAAAGAGATATTCAAAAGCGGAGAATTGGAGGAGAGTTCAGTTATTCGAAAAATTCGAACAACTGAACTTGATGGCAAGAACGATGATACATTGTTCTACAATTTGGATGCGGTTATTGCTGTTGGGTTTCGTGTGGGCAGTTATCAAGCGGGCCAATTCCGGATGTGGGCTACATCGGTTCTAAAAGAAATGATCATAAAAGGATTTGTATTGGATGATGAACGCTTGAAACAGGGCAAACATTTTGGCAAAGATTATTTTGACGACCTATTAGAACGTATCCGAGAAATACGAGTTTCAGAACGTCGGTATTATCAGAAAATCACCGATGTCTATGCCGAATGTAGTGCCGATTATGATCCTAAGGCTGAGACCACCCTACAATTCTTCAAGAGGGTGCAAGATATGATGTATTGGGCTACTTCCCATCAAACGGCAACCGAAATCATCTATTCAAGAGCAGATGCCCAAAAGCCCCACATGGGACTTACCACGTGGAAAAACGCTCCTGACGGCAGAGTCCAAAAGTCGGATACAATTATCGCCCAGA
Organism: Parabacteroides sp. MSK.9.14; assembly: GCF_019041495.1. NCBI lineage: Bacteria > Pseudomonadati > Bacteroidota > Bacteroidia > Bacteroidales > Tannerellaceae > Parabacteroides > Parabacteroides sp. MSK.9.14. The sequence continues at coordinate 14,534 of NZ_JAHPXO010000007.1, read as the reverse complement.
ATTACTTGTCCGACAAAGAAGTCTCAGCTTTCAATCGTCTATCAACCGCATTCCTTGATTTGGCCGAACTTCGTGCCGAACGGCAAATCATCTCCACAATGGCAGATTGGAAAAAGCAATTGGATGATTTCCTGACTCTATATGAGTATGACAAATACAATGAGGCTGGCACCATTTCTGCCGAACAAGCGAAAGAAAAGGCATACGCTGAATATGATAAATTTCGCTTTATACAAGACAAGGAGTTTCTTTCGGATTTTGATAAAGAAATCAAGATATGGAAAGAGAAGGAGGGGTATGGTAAGGATTAATTCTATCTATAAACACTATTAACAGGAACATAAGATGAACCATAACGGCATATTCTCACTATCTTTTCCCGAAACTAAGACAATAATTGTTTCCGGTGATATTCATGAGACTTTAATCTGTTGGTGTTCAAACTATGTATCCAATATTAGATGCTCGACATTATGGAGTTCTGTCAAATATATTAATTATACCATTTCGGGTATAATATTGATACAATAAGCAGAATTATACCCGATAGGATATAATAGTTGTTACAAGCATATAAGTGTTTCTGTTGGGACATACAAACATTTTCCATTGTGGGCAAACGGAAGCAATTACATTTTTTCAAGCGAATAATTCAACTTCATTACACTTTTTCAAACGAATATAACCCATTTCTCTACACTTTTTCAAGCGAATCGAGTGTATATCTACAAAAGTTTTCTGGCTCTATAACCGTTTTTCTACTGTAAATCAACCTCTTTGGAAGAAAAAGTCCACGCAAACCACAGAAATCCCAAGAAAACCACTACCTTTGTATTCAACAAGCGTTCTGTAACACACCTACGGAAATGCCCTATCACTCAACACCTTGTATCTGATAGCGGACATTCCACAAAAAGGCTGAAAAGAGGCGGTACAACACGTATATGCAAAGCTATGAAATACAGCGGTTTGCATTTGTCCCTACATTCTGTGCATTTGTCAAAACTGTGGTTGTACCGATTAAAATGAATGGTCACTGATAATCAGTGATGTAAATATGCTGGAACCGAACTTTCTGTTGGCATTATTAGCATATATGGAATCGGCAGCCACACATCTTAGGGACATTCAATAAATATTGGGATATTATTATGATAAAAGCATTGCCAAAAACTATGGAGGTGCATTAAATCCCCTTGTTTCCATGCTTGACTCAAGATCACAAAAAACTAGCCTTATCGATCTAATGTTTATACGGCCGATTTTAATGCGATCCTGCGTCAAGCGCAAGATATGGAATATTAATTTGTAGCTTCCTCAATCGAGAATTGAGAAATTTTAGAATACCCCCAAGTCGCTATCTTTGTCGAATCTGCGTTGAATGTCAAAGGATACTTCACACGATAACTTACAATCTTCTTCCCTGCTGCCGATTCTTTTCCTTTCAACATAGAATATAATGTACCTCCTTCAACAGCGATCGGGTCCATAGCATTGCTAATGGTTGGTGCTTTCCCTTCTTCCCGCTTTTGAGCACGTAAGCACAACGTATAAACACGGTCCGTTCCATCAACAGTTTCAGGTTCTTGATTAGAATCCATCGACATTATATATGTGTTCTTCTGATCCGTCAACACAGATGTAAAAGTAGGAATAACAACGATTCTCTTATAATTATTAGAAAATAACAATGCACTTTCGGAACCAGACAAAAGCAATTCATTATCTAATGCCATTGAGTCCAAAGGAGAATAACTCAAATCATATTTTGCTAATGGAGAAGAAGCAGCTCCTGTCGCCACATAAAAACCATTTGTACTGGCATTCGCATTATCCGCCGAATCAAAATCGACCGTAAAATTAGCCAACACACAATCTCCAGCACTATAAGTCGGATCATTTGCAATTGTAGCAACATACAACGGATAATAGCCCAATGGATAAATCAGAGTTCTCATCGTAGAAGAATAATCGACTATAGCATAACTTGAAAGCTGCTGTGTATTACCGCCGCCGTCCAAACAAGAGGTTAACGAAAACATACCCGCAGCGATTGCTGCTAACCCTAAAACTTTAAGTTTCTTCATTTTTACTGTTCTTTAATTTTATATTGTTTATTATTTATTAGTTCTTACTCAAAAACCGAAACGGAAACCCGCCTGCAAATTCACATTAAACGGTTTCTCGGAACGGATCGTCTCAATATCGCTTCCGTTATCGAAATAATAACCGGCTCCCACCTCCGCATAAACACTTAAGAAACGGAGCAACGGATAGCTGGCACCGGCCCGGGCATTCACAGACCACATCCATTCTTTCATACGGATATGCTTCTTCTCGTGACGGATTTCATTGTTTTCCACAAATATTTTGGCATTCAACTTACCAGCAACATTAATCTCGGTCATGGCCCCCGCCGCTGCATAAAATTGAATACGCTTCCATTCTGCTATTTTATAGGACAAAGAAAGAGGAATTCCAATAAAATGTAACTTCTGTTTCGTCTCACCATGATATATAGCTCCGGTCTCCCATTCGGAAGAAAGGAATGTATAATTTAAACCAGACTGGAGGGAAAAACGGTCATTTAGAGAATAACTGACACCTAATCCGATCGAAACTGGTGTCTTATGGCGAATATTTGTTTTCGGAGATTGACTATTGAAATACGGGGAATTCAATTGCAACAGTTCCTGATCCGTCATCAACGTATTCTTCAAAGCATAGGCATTTAATGAATTAGATGTTCCAGCACTCACGCTACCACCTCCCATTCCGAAACTCCATCTTTTCGCCCGTACTTTCTTTTCTTCTGTTTTCACAGGCGCTGCATCCGCAAATAAAAAGTGTGTTCCGGTCAGCGTTGCCGTCTCGGTCACCGCTATCGCTTCGGACGCTTCGGATATTTTAGAAGAAATCACTACAACAGTATCACAATCTTCTTCTGGCGAAAGGACAACTTCGTCTACAGTTATATCCGACCGGGACGTAGTTACGGCCGTAACTTGCGCAACAGCACGTTTTGCTATCCGGTCAACCGGCTTGGAAGCGACGACTGCTGGTGTCACCGATTCGGATCGTTCAGTCAGCCTGTTTTCAACAGCCTCGGTTTCTTTCTGTATCGTTTCGGCTACAGGCAGATGTTCCCGGTCGCGGTTAAAAACATAGACTCCTCCTGTTACAACCAATAAAGAAATAACAGCAGCAGCCCCCCAATAGCGTAAAGTCCGCCGGAAAGGGACAGATTTTTTAACCGGCAAACGGTCAGCTATTGCCTCCCAATCACCCGGCATCGTATCCGCTTCAAAGTCTTGTAACTTCGAACGGAACAAATCGTCAAATATATCTCTTTCCTTATCCTTCATTTCTTTATTACTCAATACAATTCATGAATCCTGCGTTGCAATAATTGTTTGGCACGCGTGAACTGCGACCGGGATGTACTCTCCGTTATATTCATCATCTCGCTAATCTCCTTATGTGAATAACCTTCTATTGCAAACAGATTAAACACTGTACGAAAACCAGCAGGAAGCTCCTGCACAAGTTTCATCAACTCGACTGCCGACATATCGGATATAGCAGAACTATCTGGATGAACCAACTCCACCGTATTATCCAGATCGACTGCTTCACGCAAAACATCCGATTTGCGCAAATACTCCAACGCACAATTGACAAAGATCTTTCGCATCCACCCCTCAAACGACCCAAGTCCCGAATAAGAATCCATACTGGTGAAGACTTTCACAAAACCATCCTGTAGCAAATCACGGGCAGTTTCCCTGTCGCTAACATAACGCAGACAAACTCCCATCATTTTACGGGAATACGTTTCGTATAGCTCCTTCTGAGCCAGCCTTTCCCCATTCCTACAACCCTCTATCAGTTGTTTCTCCGTCATTTAGTGTGTGCCTTCATGCCCTTTCCAGGACCATACATTTATTATGATGTTCAAATTATCCGAAACGCTGCATTCCGGATAAATTATTTTTCTTGAAAACGCACAAAGATACTGTATTCTGGCAAATAATCGGAATCGGTATCAATTTTTAGACACAGATTTCACAAATTATGTAACCCATACCTAAATATGCTATAAAGCGATATGTCAAAATATACTTGCCCCTTACTTTTTTAGCAAGGGCAACCAGCTCCATTGTCCACCGGAGTATTCCAGGGTTTCCTTCCAAACCGTTAATATTATTTAGGATATTTAGAAAGATAATAATAGGTTTCTTTCGATAGCACGCTTTCTATATGATAGCGAGTGGAAGATGAAACGGAAAATATATATCCCCGCTCCGAAGTCGTATCGACAGGCAGATAGATGGAAGTATCCCGGATTCCTGTCATCAGGATATTCCGGGCGGATGTCGGATTGATCGAATCCGTCAGCGAATAATAGACGGTATAAGTCAACACGTCCTTTACCGAATCCGGTTTCTGCCAGGAGAGCTTCAACTCATCCTCTTCCTTTTCCACCCGTATCTCTTCCGGGGCTGCAGGAACCGTATCGTCCAACCAGGACAAAGGAGGAAGTTGTGCCGGATATTTATAATATTTATCCTTCAACTCATCGTATATCCCTTTCGTATTGTCGAGGATATTCGCACAACGGAAGAATGTACAGCCGGCCCCTCCGTAATAACGGCTGTAGTCGATCTGATCCGTTATATCGTTGACGGTCCAGTCTGCCTCTTCTTTCAACATCCGGTACGCGCCCAATCCGGGAACCACAAGGCGTCCGTTGCGGTTATCTACCCAATTGTCAACAAACGGGAAAAAGTTATCATGCAGGTAATACATCATCGGGACGATCATATCCTGCTTCCCGTTCTGCATCCACATTTTCGGATCCTGGAAGACACTTTCATAAGCCGTCCATCCGGCGTTCGGAACACGTTCGATGCGGTTATACTTGCCGAGCGGCGAACTGCTGACCTGTATCCAAGGCTTTACCGATTTCACCCAGTCATAAATGCGGTAAACCATCTTATTGATATTCTCCCGGCGCCATTCTGCCAGCGGGCGTTTCTTACCATATTTATTATACAAGTTTTTATCCGGGAAAGATTTTGCCTGTTCCGGATAGCGGATATAATCGAAATGGATGCCGTCGATATCGTATCCGTTCACCAACTCCTTCACTAAAGACAACACATAGTCGGAAGTTCCAGGAACGCCGGGGTCTAAATACCATTCGCCGTTATGACGCTTGCAGAGTTTCGGCTGACGCCTGACAACCGAGAGCTTTCCCTGTTCTATCACACTCTTGTCCGTGCCTAGCGGGAAAGTTACAAACCAAGCATGGCATTCCATCCCCCGTTTGTGGCATTCGTCGACCACGAAAGCCAGCGGATCATATCCCGGCATCATTCCATATTTTCCAGAGAAAATTTTGCTTGCCGGTTCAATAGCCGAACGCCAGATGACATCGCCACGCATACGGACCTGCAAAAAAACAGTATTGAAATTCGCATCCTGCAAACGGTCCAGAATGTCACAGACATCGCGTTGTTGCGCCTTTCGCCCCGTCTCCGTCGTTGCCGGCTTACGTGGCCAGTCCAGACCATAAACAGTTGTCAGCCACACTCCCCGAATCTCACGCTTGGGAGGTTCGACTGCATTCGAAACCAATGTCAGTAACAAGAGCAATAACGACAGGCAATATTTTCTCATTTCACACATTTATTCAGCGGTACAAATGTACTGCTTTTTGCGCTTCTTCGGGATAGTCGGTAGTCAGAAAGTCCACACGCTTCTCGATCATCTCTTCCATCACCTGAGGATCATTGACCGTCCAGACATTGATTTTCAGTTTCAGATCTTTTGCTTCGGCAAACCATTCCGGATGTTTCTGCATCACCTTATAATTATAGTCGAGACCGGCAAAACCGAGTTCTTTCAACTGTTTCGGAGACAAGTCGCCGTTCAGGTAGTAGACCGGAGTCTTCGGGGACAGACGGTGAAGCTCCTTTGCGGCTTCCAAACTGAAAGCGATATATTCGGTGCGTTTCGTCAATTTCTTACCGTTCACCATGTCGACTACAATCTTTGCCGCTTCCCGATCCCGCAGGGGAGTCGCATGGGATTTCAATTCGAAAATCAGCTTGGTCTTTTTCAGCTTCTTCGCCCTGTCCAAATACTGTTCCAACGTCGGAAGCGTTTCGCCGTTCGAAAGTTTCAGGTCTTTCAGCTCCGCATAGGAGGCCGTCTGGATATCCTTTCCTTCTATTTTACGGTCATGGTACACAACCGGGACATTATCAGCTGTCAGGTGTACGTCAAACTCGGAACCGTATACTTTGATCTCATTCGCCCGCTCCAACGAACGAATAGAGTTTTGGGCGGACCCTTCCGTTTTCCAATAACCGCGATGAGCGATCACCTTTGTCTTTCTTTTAGCCGACACGGGAACCGCCATCAGTACACACAAAAGAAAAAGAAGAGAGAGTTTCAAGTGTTTCATAACGAGAGAATAAGTTCAATGAAATTATTTTCCAATCTCCGACAAATAGCGCTCCGCCTCGATTGCAGCCGCACAACCGCTACCTGCAGCCGTAATGGCTTGGCGATAATGTGGATCAGCCACGTCTCCGGCAGCAAATACCCCCGGCACTCTTGTCTTCGGCGTACCCGGAACCGTCTTAATATAGCCAACCTCGTCTGTTTCGACCCAGGGTTTGAATATCTTGGAATTCGGAGTATGACCGATAGCCAAGAAGAAACCGTCAATTGCTATATCCACCTTTTCTTCGTCCGGTTCACCCATCCGTTTTACCAGATGTGCACCTTCGACACCGTCTTCACCGAAAAGACCGATCGTGTTATGCTCGAACAAGACCGTGATATTCGGAGTGTTCAGGACACGTTCTTGCATGACTTTGGATGCACGCAAATACGGTTTGCGGACAATCAGATACACTTGTTTTGCCAAGCTGGACAGATAAAGTGCTTCTTCACAAGCCGTATCACCACCACCTACAACAGCCACCACTTTCTTACGATAGAAAAAACCGTCGCAAGTCGCACAAGCCGAAACACCCATTCCGGCATATTTCTGCTCATCCGGCAATCCTAAATATTTGGCAGTCGCACCGGTCGAGATGATCAGCGTTTCCGTCTCAATCACTTTTTCACCGTCAATCGTCACTTTATAGGGAGCAGCAGACAAATCTGTCTCAGTCGCAATGCCAACGCGGATATCAGCACCGAAACGGGCAGCCTGCTTCCGCAAGTCTTCCATCAGTTCCGTACCGGTAACGCCTTCGGGATAACCGGGAAAATTCTCTACTTCGGTAGTAGTCGTAAGCTGTCCGCCCGGCTGAATGCCTTCGTAGAGGACAGGGGACAGATTTGCACGTGAAGCATAGATAGCCGCAGTATAACCGGCAGGGCCTGAACCGATAATCAGGCAACGAACTTTTTCATTCTGAGTTGTATTCATCGTTTTATGATTTATGAGTTATGATTGATAATTTATGGATTATGATTTATGCGTCGATAATAAAATCATAATTCATAAATCACCTCAAATCTATTATTTCAGCATCAGGATAGTCTTTTTCGTTAAAAACAAAATAGCTATCCGGTTGGTTTACTCCCGTTTTCATTTTGCTGATACGGATCGTACTGCTGATCCCATTCTTTGAAAAAACGGCGATCGAAGCCGGAAGACCGGAAAACTTCTCTATCTGGAGCTCCACCCGTACGATATCGCTTTTCTTTTTAGGAACCAGCTCGATATCATGAGCAGCTTTGCCGCTCGGAGACGTGCTCTCGCCCTTATATTTAGCGGTAAATCCTTTTTCATAGGAACGGAGCAACAGGGTCGGATTCGTAGCCTGCAACTCCTCGCCGGTCGGGGTGGAAACATTGACTTCCTCATTACGCTCGACAAACGACCATTGTGTCGTTCCATCAAACCAAGTGATCATATCAGGAGTCTTCAGTACGAATTTATCACCTTTAATATCGACCGTACCATCAAAGCTTTCCGACACTTTCTGCACATCCGAACGTGTCTGCATCGTAAAGTAAGCAGTCAAGCCGTTAGAATCTTCATAAGCAGAAGCAGCCTTATCCAAAATGGACGTAGCGTTCTGTGCCAATACCCTCACACCGGATATAGTCCAAAAACACAGGAAAACAACAGCCAAAATGCGGCAAACTTTTATTTTATTATCTCTTTTCATGTCGTTTTTTATTTATGATTTAAACTCCCAATCATTAGCAGATCTCAAAAAGGGCTTATAGCACTCAAAACATGTCAATATAGATAAACCAACAGCCCATCCCCATAACTCATAAATCATTTCAACGAATTCAACAACTGCTCCAGGCTGTATTCGTCCTGAATCAAGACCTGACGGGCTTTACTACCCTCGAAAGGACCGACAATACCCGCCGCTTCCAATTGATCCATCAAGCGACCTGCACGGTTGTAACCGATTGCAAACTTTCGCTGGATAAGCGAAGTCGAACCCTGCTGCTGGATCACAATCAGACGGGCTGCTTCATCGAACAACGGGTCTCGATCCGACAGATCCACCGTCCCGGCCGAAGAAGATTCACCGCCTTCACCTATATATTCAGGCAACAAATAAGCAGTCGGATAAGCCATCTGCGCACCGACATAATTCACGATATCTTCCACTTCCGGCGTATCGACAAACGCACACTGAACACGCGTCGGCTCGCTGCTTCCGGTAATCAGAACCAGCATATCTCCCTTACCGATCAAACGGTTAGCCCCCGGGGTATCCAAAATCGTACGGGAGTCAATCTGAGACATCACCTTAAACGCAATACGGCTCGGGAAGTTACTCTTGATCGTCCCTGTAATCACTTTCGTATCCGGGCGCTGGGTTGCCAGGATCATATGGATACCAACCGCACGAGCCTTAGCCGCAATACGCGAGATCGGCAACTCGATCTCTTTGCCAGAAGTCGCAATCAAGTCGGCAAACTCATCAACGATTGCAACGATATAAGGCAGAAACCGATGTCCTTTCTCCGGATTCAGACGGCGGGAAATGAATTTTTCATTATATTCCTTTATATTACGCGCCGAAGCCTCCACCAATAATTTATAACGATTTTCCATCTCGATCACCAAAGAGTTCAAAGTCGCCACCGCATCCCCCGGCTCCGTCACGATCGGTTTGTCGGCATTCGGCAATTTCGCCAGATAATGGCGTTCGATCTTCGAATAAATGCTAAATTCCACCTGCTTGGGATCGACCATCACGAACTTCAATTCGGCCGGATGCTTCTTATACAGCAAAGAGGTGATAATCGCATTCAAGCCGACCGATTTACCTTGTCCGGTCGCACCAGCCACCAACAGGTGGGGAGTCTTGCACAAGTCGAACATAAACACTTCGTTGACAATCGTCCTTCCGATCGCCACCGGCAAATCATACGTACATTCCTGGAATTTACGCGAAGCGACCACCGACTGCATCGAAACAGTCTGCGGCTTATTGTTCGGAACCTCGATTCCGATCGTTCCTTTACCCGGCATCGGTGCGATAATACGGATCTGCAAGGCTGAAAGGCTCAAAGCAATGTCATCTTCCAGATTCTTAATCTTGGAAATACGCACACCTGCTTCCGGGATGATCTCATAGAGCGTAACCGTCGGTCCGACTGTCGCCTTGATAGAAGCGATATTGATACCGAAGTCCTCCAACGTCCGCTTGATCATCTGCTGGTTCTCTTCCAATTCTTCGCGGTTTACCTCGACATTGCCCGAATCATAAAATTTCAACAGGTCGAGCGTCGGGAACATATAACGGGACAAGTCCAGGCGTGGATCATATTTACCCAATTGAGACTGATCGAATTCCTCCTCTTCTTCGGGCACTTCCACTTCGAAAATCGTGTTATTGCCATTGCCGGCCTCGACAACCGGATCATCCCCACGGGCTACTTCAAATTCAAAATCATCCTTTTGCGGGACTTCCGTTTCCACTTCGGCTTTCCGCATCTCGGTTTCCGTATCGAAAACATACTCGTCCGGCCCGATGTTTTCTTCTACTGTCTCACGATATGCAACAGGCTGAGGTGCAGCCACTGTTTTTTCAACAGGGGCATAAACCTCTGCTTCCCCTTCCACATCTTCTTCCTCTTCCGGCACTTCCGTCGTTTCACTCTTATCCCGTTTCAAACGGTTCTTTAGCCATCCGAAAGAGAAGACATTTTGCAGGAACGGGATCGTCCGTTTACTGGTGAAGATCGCAACAATCAGGAACAAGCCGACCAGCAGCAGGACCGTTCCCGGTATCCCGATATTATTCATCATCACCTCCGACAAATAATATCCGTGCTGTCCCCCCAAATAAATAAACGTATCTTCATATCCGCGGATAAAGATAAAAGCAAAGAACAACGATCCCCATATCAGCATGGCCGCACTAAACAGGAAACGTTTCAACAACGATACCCGGCTCAGGTTCATTAGCTTCGCTCCGACTGAACCGAGGAAAAACAGGATCAGGAAAGAAGAAATCCCAAACCACCGGTTCATCAGCAAATCGGCAAGAAAAGCCCCGCGCACCCCCGTCCAGTTCTCTACTGATCCACGATTGATCACCAGGTCCGACAACGGGATATTCTCGATCTTGCTCTGATCCGCCCCTCCCGTAAAGAAAAACGAAATCAATGCCAGACCTACATATATGGTAACAATGGAAATAACCAATCCGGTAATAAAACGGGTCCGCTCGCTGGTAAAAAAGTTCCGAATCCCTTTAAATTTACTTTCCCCGTTATTCGTATTTTGTTTTGCAGTCGTCTTTTTAGCCATTACACAATTAAATTTACAACACGCAAATGTACATAGAAAATTTCAAGTTCCCTACGACATTCGCATTTCCCTTAGGCTCCAATCTCAAAATTCCGGCAAAACATTTGGGTGCGGTATCCTATATTAGCTTTACAAAGAAAAAATTGCTACTTTTGCAGATTATAAACGCAAGGTATCTACTAAGATAATTAGCATGGAAAAAGAGAACAACCCGATATACGAACGCAATACGCTGGAATTCGTAACAGTTGCACTGGAATTTTGTACGTTTGTCGAGAACGCCGGCAATACCGGTCTTTTCGACTTTCTGGATAAGGCAGTCAAGATCTTGCCCTTGCTGTATCTGAAAGCCACCCTTCTACCCGAAGCGGAAGAAGACGAAGATGCAGAACCGGAATTGACCGTCACGGAAGACATGTACGAATCGGTCCGCAACCGGATCGCCGGACTGCTCGGAGAAAAAGACTCCTATCTCGAAACGTTCCATCCGGATATGCAATACAGCGACACGCCGATCGCCGCCTTTATCTCGGAGAATCTGGCCGATGTTTACCAAGATACGGGTAATTTCATCTCTCTGTTCCGTCAAGGCAATGAAGAAGTTATGCTCGAGGCAATCGTATTGTGTCGTAAAAACTTCTGCGAATTCTGGGGACAACAATTATTAAACGCATTAAAAGCACTCCACGCCGTGCGATACAGCGATGAAGAACTTTTAGAAACCGACAAAGAAGAATGACACAACAATACACACATTCGATAACAAAAGAGGCAATATCCGAGCTTCCCTTAGAAGAATTTACCGGAAGGATCATTGTGATCGACACATTGAGGGATGTTGAGAAAGCAGTCGGCTACCTCTCCGAATTCCAGTCCGTCGGGTTCGACACGGAAACCCGTCCGAGCTTCAAGAAAGGACAACGTTACAAAATATCGCTTATGCAAATATCGACCGACGAAGCCTGTTTTCTGTTCCGCCTGAACCGGATCGGTATTCCGGAAGCATTGGAAGAATTTCTGGCGAATGAAAAGGTGCTGAAGATAGGCCTTTCACTGCGCGACGATTTCGGGGCGATGCGGAAACGCACGGACATACAACCCGCCAACTTCCTGGACTTGCAGAATTATGTCGGGCAGTTCGGCATCGAAGACGCCAGCCTGCAAAAGATATACGCCATCCTCTTCAACAAGAAGATCTCGAAAGGACAGCGTCTGAGCAACTGGGAAGCCGACGTCCTCAGCGACGCACAGAAAAAATATGCAGCCCTTGACGCATGGGCCTGCCTGAAAATATACAATCAATTGAAACAGATATAAATGAAGGAGTGTAAAGTATTTCTCAAACCGAAAAAAGAGGAATCGTTGCTACGTTTCCACCCGTGGGTATTCTCCGGTGCTATCCAAACAATCGAAGGTGAACCGGAAGAAGGCGACTTGGTAGAAGTTTATGGTACGAACGGACGCTTTTTAGGTATCGGACATTATCAGATAGGCAGTATCGCCGTACGCATCTTATCTTTCAAGCCAGTCACGATAGATGCCGCTTTCTGGGAAGAACGCATCCGTATCGCTTACACACTGCGCCAGACACTGGAACTTGCCGGAGTGGAGAACAACAATACATATCGATTGGTGCATGGAGAAGGAGATAATCTTCCGGGACTAGTCATCGACATGTATGCCCACACCGCCGTCATGCAGGCGCATTCTGTCGGCATGCACTATGCACGCCATCAGATTGCCGAAGCCCTGAAAGCCGTGTTGGGAGATTCTTTACAGAACATATATTACAAATCGGAAGCGACTTTGCCTTACAAGGCCAACTTAGGCAGCGAAGACGGCTACCTGTACGGTGGTGAAGTGGAGGACATCGCTCTTGAGAACGGCCTGAAATTCTGTGTCGACTGGCAAAAGGGGCAAAAGACAGGTTTCTTTGTCGATCAGCGCGAAAACCGGTCGTTGCTGGAACGCTATGCCAAAGGACGCTCCGTACTGAACATGTTCTGCTACACTGGCGGCTTCTCGTTCTACGCCATGCGGGGAGGAGCCAAGGTCGTTCACTCGGTCGACAGCTCTGCCAAAGCGATCTCGCTGACCAACAGGAACGTGGAATTGAACTTTCCAGGCGATCCGCGCCACGAAGCTTATGCGGAAGACGCTTTCAAATATCTCGAAAAGATGGGAAGCAACTACGATCTCATCATCCTGGATCCACCAGCTTTCGCCAAACATAAAAACGTATTGCGCAATGCCTTGCAAGGTTACCGCAAACTGAACGCCATCGCTTTCGAAAAGATCAAGCCAGGAGGTATCCTGTTCACCTTCTCCTGCTCGCAGGTGGTAAGCAAGGAAAACTTCCGTCTGGCCGTATTCAGTGCTGCCGCCCAGTCCGGGCGCAGTGTCCGCATCCTGCACCAACTGACACAACCCGCCGACCATCCGGTCAACATTTACCATCCGGAAGGGGAATATCTGAAAGGGCTGGTACTTTATGTAGAGTGAGAAGAGGTATGAATTATGATTTATGACTTATGCATCGATGATAAATGATAAATCATAATTCATAAATTTAACTGAGGAAGGCGTAAAATATATACGGAAATATTTCTTTATTTCGTAATAGGTTGTACCTTTGTCTCGCTTTTAAGAGAGATAGAAGTATTATTATATAAGTAAAACATAAAAACTTATTATTATGTCTAAAGTAACAGTTGTTGGCGCCGGTAATGTAGGTGCTACTTGCGCAAATGTTCTTGCCTTCAATGAAGTGGCAGACGAAGTTGTAATGCTTGACGTTAAGGAAGGTGTTTCCGAAGGTAAAGCAATGGATATGATGCAGACTGCTCAACTGCTGGGTTTCGATACTACAGTTACAGGTTGCACAAACGACTACGAAAAAACAGCTAACTCAGACGTTGTTGTCATCACTTCAGGTATTCCTCGTAAACCAGGTATGACTCGCGAAGAACTGATCGGTGTTAACGCTGGTATCGTTAAGAGTGTTGCTCAGAACATCCTGAAATATTCTCCGAACGCAATCCTGGTAGTGATCTCCAACCCGATGGATACAATGACTTACCTGTCATTGAAGTCTCTGGGTCTGCCGAAAAACCGTATCATCGGTATGGGCGGTGCTCTGGATAGCTCCCGTTTCAAATATTTCTTGTCTCAGGCTTTAGGTTGCAATGCTAACGAAGTCGAAGGTATGGTAATCGGCGGTCACGGTGACACGACTATGATCCCGTTGGCTCGTCTGGCTACTTACAAAGGTATTCCCGTAAGTAAGTTGTTGAGCGCTGAAAAACTGCAGGAAGTTGTCGCTTCCACTATGGTCGGCGGTGCTACACTGACTAAGCTGTTAGGTACTTCCGCATGGTATGCACCGGGTGCAGCAGGAGCTTATGTTGTCGAGTCTATCATCCACAACCAGAAGAAGATGATTCCTTGTTCCGTTTACCTGGAAGGTGAATACGGAGAATCTGATCTTTGCATCGGCGTTCCTGTTATCCTGGGTAAGAACGGTATCGAAAAGATCGTTGAACTGGAATTGACAGCTGAAGAAAAAGAACTCTTCGCCAAGAGTGCAGCAGCCGTTCACAAAACAAACGAAGCGTTGAAAGAAGTCGGCGCTCTTTAATAATCGGAAAAAAGGTTTGATAATATAGAAGAAGGTGTGTCGTAATACCCGATGCGCCTTCTTTTTTTCGTTGACTATAAAAAT
>NZ_JAHPXO010000078.1:0-4679 GCF_019041495.1 Parabacteroides sp. MSK.9.14 | reverse complement strand
CTCTTTTTTCATCTTTGTTGACTTTTATGAAGTCAACCTATTTCAGGACGAGACAAACAACACCACCCATTCTGAAATATTCTCCTTCCTCTTCTCCTTTTTCCCCGATGTCATATTGGTATTTCCCATCTTTATCAAATAGAGATAATCTGTCCGAATGAACTACTAAGAATTTATCACCGTCCAAAATAACCCTTTGTATGAATTTGATCTGAATAAATTCGTTGGTTTCCAATTGCACGTATCGAGGGTTTGTCCCCCATTCATTCAAACCCACTTCCAATGCCTCATTCTTGACTAAGGGACGAAAGTCTATCCAGTAAAAGTCCTCATGATCGGAAAATTGTGCTTGCCGACCTCCGCAGGAAGCCAACAGCAGGCAAAAGAGAAGAATCCATGTTTTCATAAACTTGTTATTTCAGAATGTTACTAATATCAAACCGTATGATCGCCACTTCCGGTTCTTCAGTCGCGGCATAGATTGTTTTTTCGTCCTCGGAAACGGTGAACCGGGCTAAACTTCTTTCCGAACGTAAGTTTTTCAGTAAATTGCCTTGATGATCAAACACCAGCATGTTTCTGGGTTTTATGTTTTTCCGATTGTCCCGATCATATTTTTGCCCGAAATAACTACAGAAGATATAATTTTTTGTCATTTTCACATCTGCAAAACCTAATTTCAAAAGAGTCAGGTCTAATTGGTCTTTCTTATAGATTGGTTGTTCTGCACAAGCATCCCATAATATTTTGCAAGTGCCATCTGCTTGTTGCTCATAGCAGGCGATATAGCCAAATGATGCCATTGTAGACACGAACTTATTTCCATACGAACTGACTGAACCTCCATAAGTAACTAATACTTCACTTTGATGGTCTTTATCCGGAATATTCCCCATGTTCCCGATTGTGTTCAACTCTTTATCCAGTATAATTATAGGCTGGGGCATACCAACGACGACCGAACCTACAAAATAATCCTGATTAAGTACCTTGCCGAATAAGATATTTTTCTCATTACCTTTCAAGTTTATTGTTTTCGCTTCCGGTAATTCTTCCGCATTTAAGATTTCATGCCATGAATATGTCCTCAGGTACATTTTTGCTTCATCATAAACATATACATCTTTACCATTTTTTCCCCAATAGACGGGTTGTACAAATTCTTTAGGTCCGCCACCGAATAGACCAATTTGTTTAATCTCTTTGCCATTATTAGCATCAACTATTCGCATAAAGTAGTCACCTTTAGTGGCAAAGAGTAATAATTTATCATCTATGATATCTATTGACCAAGGATAATTCATAAAGAGTTCATAGGGATAGTCAACCCCGCTGACAGGAGTCTCTTCAGGTAATGTGAAAATGCGATACTGGTTTTCACTACAAGAGGTGAAAAGAAAGCATAGAATAATAATGAATAGACTTTTCATGATCATGTCGTTTTAGGAAAAGGTGCTGCCCTGTTAAATTTAAGCAGCACCTATAGTTTATAAATTATAAACCGCAAGCAGGATACATGTTATAATATGTATGTCCATTTGACAAGCAAGTCATTGTAGTGAAGTCGTCACAACGATCTCTTCCGCTCTCACCTCTAGCAAGAGCCTCTACATTAGCCAACGCCAAGTCAGAAAGTTCAACCTCCTGTTTATTTTGCTGGTAGTTCCAGCCTGCTGCGGCGGCGGCGATCGCTGCAAAAGCGATTACGCCCAAAATTTTTGTTCCCATTTTATTATTATTTTTAGGGATTTATCATTTTATTATTAATTGTGGCTCTTTCACCCGGTATCTTTTCCCGGAACAGGTGATTCCCAACCCTTTTTTCTTTACTCCAAATTTACTACTTTTGCCGTTACCTCCTTCTTTATTTGTTATTGAATGAGGAAAAGTCCGGGAGTTTTTGCTAACGTTTGTGAGGCGGTAGGCAGAGACTCCTTTCTTTTTACTTGATATTTATAGTTTGACTGTCTTACTTTCTTTCTATCTTTTCTGATTGCTCCTCCTTTATTTAAGATGATTATTCATTAAAAAAACTCTAATATATAAGGATTATCTTCCATATTGCAAATAATCTTATTGCCAAATTTGTCGATCACATCTTCGGGGTGTTCCGAAAGACGGTCGGGCGTGATATATAATAATATGCTGTCATCGCTCTCTGCGTCAGAAATAGTGGAAAGAGTTGTCCCGTATGAGAATTGGGTTGAGACCTTTTGTCCTTCTTCTACTTTTGTCAGGTAGTTTTTTCCACCCTGATGTGTCTGTAGCCAGATTATATTCCCTAAAGAAATCATGTTGTTGATGTAAGAGCATTTATTGGCTTCAAGGATAAAATCGATACCGTGTGTTTGAAACATTTCCAACAACTGCTTTTCGGTGAGAAACTCATTTCCTCCGGCATAGTGTCCCATTTGGAATTGCTCAGTTTGCGGGTTGAATGAAACGAATGTGTTTGAAATACCTAACTGGAAAAGATAACTGGATCCATAAGCCGCAAATTGTACCGGCCGGAACATGATGTAGGGTATTTCTTTTTTCAAATATTCGGCAATAATTTCCCCCTCTTTGTCTACCAACGTCAAAATGTTTTCGTTCTGTCCGGTGACAAGCAGGACATGAGAGTTCTCCATCTTTTTAAATTTGTGGATTACAAATGGATAGGAAATTTTTCTTTTGAAAGAAAAATCGGTAGCATCATATACTTTCAGGCTTTTGTTGTCCGAAATCCATACTTCAGTTTTACCATCTGCCTCGCAGACATCGAAATCCTCTATTCGGGGATATTCTTCCGGCCCTTGTCCTTGCCTGTTCAAAGACGATACGAATTTTCCATCCTTGTCGAAATGGTGGATTGTTTTGCCATTAGAGGATAAAACATAATAATGGTTCCGAAACTTCCTGATCTTATCAATCTGCCCGATCAAACTGCCGGAAGTCGTTTCCAGCGGAGTAATTTCGTAGCGATCAGAAAACAACTCCGTCCATGTCGGCCGGGATTCTTCAGGAGATAAATCCGCTATCAAAGCAATTTTTGTTGCCTTTTGATCTGAGCAAGAGCTCAAAAGCACGCAAACCAAGCATATAAAAAAGAACTGTTGGGTGATATTTTTCATCTTTTATTCCTTTATTTTAATCGTTAGTAAAATCCAATCGTTCCCAGTGGTTAATAATCCGGGTAACATTTTCCGGATAGCCGGGTATGTGCATTTAATATTTAAGTAATGACCGGCAAGGTCATTCTCGCGAACAAGCAAATAAAGATTGTTTTTATCTGAACCGATAAAAGGATTCACATATTTGGATCTGAAATTGTCAAAAAGACGGTCGAAAGAAAAGAGGATATTGTCTTTACACCGGATAGCACAAAAATCGTCCCTTTTCCCCATTAACTTGAAAAAAAGATAATCCGAAGCGAAATAAAAGCTATAACAGTTATGGATGTATTTTTTCTTATCGATTATTTCAGCCATTCCCGCATCTTCTTTGGGATACTTGTCTCTGGTTAGAAATTCTCCATGAAAATCAAGACTATAATATGGGAGTATCTCCTTCTCGGAAGTATCATATCTATAGATTGTGTCTGTGTTATCCGGGAGAATCAAAATGTCGTCAGCATCTGTCGTATATAAATTATAAGGTGCGAACAACCATTCTTTTTTCCCCCATTTGGGCAGATATAATTTGTGGATAGACTTGAAATCGGTGAGAGCCATAAAGTGTCCTTCAATGTGTCCTCTTTCTGTATTGGCTCCTCCCGAATAAACCAGAAAATCTTGTTTTGCGGTCGGTATGATGGCGGCACAAGGAAAAGGCAAAGACACTTTTTTGACCGGTGCGCCATCCAGTTTGAACTTGTTAATAATTTTGAATCTGCTCACGACCCACAACTCCTCCAATTCCGGAACAATACACATGGAATTGACTATTAAGGCATCCGAAAATGTAATTTCCTTTATGAACTTTCCGGACTTAGAGTATATATATACATTTTTTCCAGCCATAGTACTTCCCATAAAGTATAGGAAATCTTTATATTGAACCATATTTGTACAAAAATCAAATACAGTATTACTTAGTTTTGTACAGGAAATGTCTGTAATCAAACTATCAAATGTGATTTTTTGGTAGTGATTCATGTCCATTTGAATGGTATTTTCCACACGGGAGGGAGATAAAATACCGTTAATACTATTTGTACAGAACAAGTATATAAAAAGCAAGAGTCGTATTCTTGTTATCATAATCCAAATGGAATATTCTATAGAAGGTAACTTTTCGCAAAAGTTACCTCCCTCTGATAATTAATAATATTTTATATCTCCGCAGGAGCATGAATATCCAACACCGTATGAGTCACATATTGCGATCCAACCGGTTACGGAGCTATGTCCAGTTCTCCATTTACAGTCACCACTCCCTTCGCCACTGGCCAACGCTTCCACGTTCGTCAGCGCCAAGTCTGAGAGTTGAACATCTTGTTTATTTTGCTGGTAATTCCAGCCAGCAGCCACTGCTATTGCTACTAAAAGTGCTGCTCCAAATATACGCTTTTTCATTTTTCGTACCTTTGTTTTATTGTTTTTAATTCAGTAAATTTTCTACCTTTACCTTTTCTATAGAGGATCAAGATAGCCAAATGATGTACTGAACTTGCATCATTCTGTTTTGTCCGGTTTATA
>NZ_JAHPXO010000077.1:0-5011 GCF_019041495.1 Parabacteroides sp. MSK.9.14 | reverse complement strand
CACCTCGTGGTCGCAAATTCCGCCGCCGTTCTGTTTCAACATCCAGACGCAATCCATCTGTGAGGGATAGACGCTCTTGATACCCCGGCTTGCCAGCCCTTTCAGGTTGAGGTCGGGAAAGGTCTGATGGGAGCCGTCGTAGCGCGGGCGCACGAAACAGTTGAACTTGCGGTTATACATCGTCACAAGCCGCTCCTTGAACTGCGGCGACTGCTCTTCGAGCCATTCGGAGAAGCCGTTTCGTATCTCGTCAATCTTGGCGTTGGCGAGTTGTATTCCCTCGCTGTCGCGCATCTTGATGTCGTTGCCATGCTCGTCCTTGCCGATGGACTTCATCATGTCAGGGCAGGTGTTGTGCAGGGCGTGTTTTAGGAGGTGCATACCGTCATAGTTCCGGTAATACCCCTTCACCAGAAACTCGTCCGTGATTTTCATGGTGCGGTAGCCGCACACCACCGAAAACTCGTCCATGCTTGCGGAATAGGCGATTTTCACCTCCGTGTCGAACAGCCGGCTCATGTAGGCGGCATAGACACCCGTCGGAATCCAGCGTTCCCCGAAATTGAAGTCCAGATCCTCGAAGGCGATGCGCTGCGGCTCGGCATCTTTCAGAGCCTCCAACGCCTGCTTCACCTCCGGCATACGCTCATTTTCGGGATTGTCACCCATCCATGCCTCTATGCGTTCCGCTTTCTCTATGACATTTCCGGCGATGAAACGGTCTTTGATTTCGTAACCGGTCACGAGCGGATTGTAGTAGATGCGCCCTTGCAGGGCAGTGAGCAAATCCTCCGCCGTGCTGTCGGTTATCTCCCGCATATAGTCGAGATTGACCGTACCATATTTGTTGAGCGACGCAGACAGGGCTTCTTCGGGAGAGCCTACGTTGGCATGGCTCTCCACCGCGAAGGAAACAGGATGCTCGAAGATGTCCGCCTTGACGAACTTTCCGTTTTCCATCCGTTCCAGCGAAAGGATGTCGCGCCCGCCCGCATCCATCATCACTAACTTCACGTTCTGCTTGGCGTTGAGGTTGCCGTAGCGCATGACAAACTCATCGTAACAGGTATTCAGATGCTCTCGCCACGGAACATTTGCCTCGCGCCGGAGCGATTCATAACGGTACAGACGCTCGTAGGCGTCACGCAGCGACACATACAACAACGCCTTTTCCTTCTGGTATCCTTTCAGGTCGAGCGGCTGGAATGTCGCCCCGTATGGCGTGATGTCTTTCAGGTAGCCGATGTTATGACGCCCCCGGTCAGCCACCAGCGACCCTTCGCGCAGGTGCATCTCCGGCGTGCGGTGGTAGGCACGCGGAGAAAGGTCCACGACTTCCTCCTTCGGCTTTTCCGCTTCGATGTCGGGGAAAAGGAAAGTCCCCACCGCTTCCGATGGGGTATCTGTAACGGCAGGTGCGGCGACTGCCTCCGGCTGTGTTTCCTCCTGTCGTGGCTGCTCACGGGAAGTTTCCGGCACGGCTTTCACTTCCGTCTTTTCCGCCACTTGTTTCTCGTTATGCTGCCTTGCCAGTTCCCGAAGTTCTTTCCTACGCTCCGGCGTCAAACCCATCATCATTTCATAGAAACCGTTGATGGGAGGATTGGTATCCCAGTCCAGTGTGGCATAGATGTCGTCCGGGTCGGCAGGCTTGGCGGTGTTCTCCGCTTTCACCTCCTTATTCTCCATTGCGGGTTTTGCAGTTGGAGCTGTCGGTGTAACCGTGACTTTCGGTTTGGGCGGAGTGGACTTTGCCGTAACTGCCTTTTTCACCGTCTTTTTCTTTTTGGAGGTTTTCGGTTGGCTGACCTCTTCCGTCATCCCCCAGAGGTCAAGCAGGGTGAGCTGCACGCCTGCGGAATATTGCGGGCGCGGTTCTATCTCCGGCTTTTCATCTGCGGGTTGCGGCTTTTCTGTCGGAGTTTCCACCGTCTGCGCCGAGGATACTGTTTCCAATTTTATGGCAGGACGCTCTACTTTATTTTGAACGGCAACTTTTTCTTCCGTTCCTGCCTGCCGGATTGAACCCGAATACAAGCGCATGGCAAGCCTGTAATGGAAATCCTCGTCGAGCATACGGCGCAAATCCCCGGCGATGCCTGCTGCCTTGCCCTCGTGCAGATAAACCATAGCGGGCTTCCCGTAGGGGTCTGTGTCAAGTTTCGCCATCGTATGCACGATGCGTTCCGGGTGGTGGATGAAATAGGCGTTGTCGGTCAGGGCGGTTTTCGTGTCCGTCTGTATCACGGTCATCAGCCGCTCGTCCTGCGACATTTCCTTCTTGCTGAGGTTCTTTTGCAGGACAATCAGGTCACTGCCCACCTCCGTGCCCGCGTTGTCCGTGAACAGGTTGTTGGGCAGGCGTATCGCGGATACCAGATTGGCCTGACTGAACAGCTCGTTACGCACGGAGGTCTTGGTGCTATTCAATACCCCTTGCGAGGTGATGAACGCCACGATACCGCCGTCACGCACGGCATCCAGTCCTTTGAGAAAGAAATAGTTGTGGATGGTTTTCTGGGCGGAGCGTCTGCCGAAAGAGTCGCTCCGCTGAAACTCCGCGTCGAACACGGCAATGTCACCGAACGGAATGTTGGACACCGCCAAGTCGAAATAATTGTTGAACGGTCTTTCGATTTTCTCAAAACCGCAGGTGCGCATTTTCTGGTCGGGATAGAGATGCCTCAAGATTGTACCCGTGAGCAGATCCTTCTCGAAAGCCATCACATCCGCATTGGGGCTGTGCCGCAGCATGGAATCCACGAACACGCCGACACCTGCCGACGGTTCGAGCATACGGGCGGGGCGGACGCTGTAATCTGCCAGCACGTCCGCGATGGTGTCGGTTATCTCTTTGGGGGTGTAGAAAGCGGTCAGCACGGACGCTTTCAGCGAATCCACAAACCGCTTGTACTCTGTTTCGTCCTTGCTGTTCTCACGGATAAGCCTGTGCAGCTCCACCGTCGGGGCGAACAGTTCGAGGTCGGATTTCGCCCACCGGACGGCATCCGTCAGTTCCTTTGCAGGGTTGAGGATACATTTCAGACCGCCGAAACCGCAGTACCTTTGAAGTATGGCACGCTCTTCGGTTGTCGCTGTCCTATTTTCCCTGTCAAGGATGAATGCCGTCCGTATCGCCTCGATGTTGTCCCGCAGTTTCTGTTTGCGGTTAAACGCCATATTCGTCTAAGTAAAGGACGGTTGCTCCCGTCAGCTCCGTGTAGAGCAGGTCGTAATCGGAAGACAGGGCGAAATTGTCATCCGAGAGGTCATAGACGGAGAACACGTTGCCGACAAGCGGCAGCAGTTTCAGGACAAAGGCTTCACGCTTCTCTTCCGGCACTTCATCGGCAAACTCGTTTTCCACGACTTCGCGGAGGATGGCGTAACGGGAATAATGCAGCCCGCGCAGCAGCGTGTCCATCGCCAGTTCCTGCGCACCATCGGCGGGATAGCCTTCAAGCCGTGCCCTCTCATACGTTTCGGCGGCACGGTCGGCCCGTTCCCGTATGAAAGCGGTGTCGTCAGCCTGTTCAAACTTGTTCGTGCGGAGATAGTCCAGCAGGTACAGACCGTAATAGGAAAAGTCGGTCTGACCCTCGTTTTTCTTCTTGTTGTTCATTACTTTGGATTTAGCGGATTGATAATTAACGGGATAATCGGTTGGAAAAAGGAAGAAAAAGGCACTCGGTATCCCTCCGAGTGCCACCACTAAATCCAAAGTATGAGTGTAATCCGGTATCGAAGAACAATTCATTACTCTGAACAAGTGGCAAAGTTAATACTATTTCTTCCGTCCTGAAAATTTCTTGTCCTTTTTAGCCTCCGGGAACACAAAAGTCGTGTTATATTCCCCGTCAAAGGCGACAACAGCATCGAAACTCTTGCCCTGTTTGCTCTTGAACCCTTTGAGCAGCTTGGTATGCCCTTCGGTGAGCAGGTCTTTGATTTCATCGTCGGACAGGGTGCGTCCCGCTTTCAGCCGGAACACGGGCAGTCCGCACTCCGTGTTGTCGCAGCGTACCACCTTGCCGTAGAACCGCATCCTGCCCGTGCCACACTTGGGACACGCGCAGCCGGAGTCACGGCTGCCGAAGAGCTTGTCGCACGAGATCAGTTCGGAGGTTATCTCACGTGTGTACGCCTCTATCTCCTTGCGGAAGGTGTCGTCGGACAGTTCCCCGCGCTCGATACGCGCCAGCTCCTTTTCCCATTCGCCCGTCATGGCAACATCGGCGATGCGCATCGTCTTGACGACGGAATTGAGGGCAAGTCCTTTTTCGGTGGGAACAAGCGACTTCTTGCAGCGTTCCATGTAACCGCGCTTGAAAAGCGTTTCGATGATGGAGGCGCGTGTGGCGGGAGTACCGATGCCACAGTCCTTCATCGCCTGCCGCAGTGCGTCGTCCTCAATTTCCTTGCCCGCCGTTTCCATTGCCGAGAGCAGGGTGGCTTCGGTATGCAGCGGCTTGGGTTTGGTCTTTCCTTCGGTAATGGACGAGCCTTTCGGTGTCAGCGTGTCGCCTTCCTGCCAGCCGGGGATGGTAATTTCCTCTTTTTCCTCGCCATAGACGGCACGCCATCCGGTTTGCTTCACGACGCTGCCTTTTACGGTAAACTCCACTCCGGCACATTCCGCCGTGACAGTGGTCACATCCTTGACGCATTTCTCAGAGAATGCCTCGACCATGCGCCCGGCAATCATCTGATAGATGGTATTGTCCTCTTTGGAGAGGAAGAGCGGTTTCTCACCCGTGACGAGCAGGGCATGGTGGTCTGTCACCTTGCCGTCGTCCACGCTGCGGCGTGTCGGGGCGGCTTTTGCCCGCACCTTGTCTTTCCATTCGGGCTGTGTGCCGATGAAAGCGAGCAGTTTGGGAATTTCGGCAAACACGTCTTCGGGGATGTAGCGGCTTCCCGTTCTCGGATAGGTTATCAACTTCTTTTCGTAGAGTTTCTGCGCGATTTCAAGCGTCTGTTCCGCCGTGAAGCCGTGCTTGGCGTTGGCTTC
>NZ_JAHPXO010000076.1:0-5200 GCF_019041495.1 Parabacteroides sp. MSK.9.14 | reverse complement strand
TATCCGTTTTTCATATAAATCATATCTATAGAAGAAGCCCTGTGTCATCTGATGATTTCTGATGACATCTGATGCCATTGCTTTTCATGTTTTAGAGATAAAGCGGTTCTTTGCCCAAATCCATGAAAATGAGATGTTATGAACATACAGGAAGCAAAGGACATCAGACTTGTTGATTTTTTAGCCGGATTCGGATATGAACCGGTAATACAGCGTGGAAACAGCGTGTGGTACAAATCACCTTTTAGGGCGGAAAAGAAGGCTTCTTTCAAGGTAGACCTTCATAAGGAACTGTGGTATGACTTCGGACTGGCCATGAGGGTTCTGATAATCTCATTCCAATGCATTACATGTATTGCCTATTAATAGTGCTATAATTCTGATATATGATGTCTTGCGCATGGATTTGCCTCAACGAATACGAATCTGTCCTCCGATTACTTGCCAATATTCCACTGCTTGAATAATATTATTCCCAATTATAGATGTCCATAATTACTTCTTTTATATTAGCTGTTGCGCCACCTGTAAATTCTCTTTTAATATTTTACCGAGACTTTTTGCAAAGTGTTTGTATGAATTCTTTTCTTTCTCTTTATCATTATCCGATAAATTACTACTATCAATTTCAGAGTGTACAAAACTGACAATACTATCAATTGCATTATCTACGGTTTTGCTGCTAATTTTTGATTTATATCCCAATGCATTTATAACACATATATTTACCAGCTCCAATATCTCTGGCGATTTAATAGCTGCTTTTATTCGCTCTGCCATTAGTTTTGCACCTTTATCTTGTGATTCTGACAAGATGTCAAGAAAGATATCTGCTAATGTTATTTACCTATTCTCCATAATCTTCAAATTACAAACTTTCCAGCAGTTCTATCATTTTATAGATGGTAGTTGATGGATTATTATATGTATCCAGCATCTTGGCTCTTGCCGTTGCTTCTGATGTTTTTTCAGACAGTTGCTGTTTCTCATTTAATGCCAAAGTTCCCTTTGTGTAGTGTTCAAGATGTCTTTTCAGTTTCTTGATGCAGACGTTTTGCGTTAGTTCGGCATGACACTTCTCAAAGTGCAGCAAATACCACAACTCAATACATGGATTCGACACCATCAATATCGCATCTGGAATACTTAGCAGGTGTTCCAGCATTCCGTCCACATCTAGGTCAAACATTAGGAATGTTTTATCATTTTTGGTTACAACATATTCCCGTTTACAATTCTCTATATACCGAACGGATATGTTCGAATCGCTCTTTCTTGGGATAATTTGAATAGGCGCACGGTATTGTGAACGGAGGTGGCTGATATAAGCAACCTCAGACTCCCCTTCACAGAAAACAAAGAAGTTTGGCTTCATTGTTTTGCCTTTGGATTTTCTTATTTGTCGTCCCATATCAGTTTCTATTTTATAAAATTATCCGTCTGTTCGTCAATATACGGGATGGCATCAAAACGACCTTGCAGATATGCCTTTTCTGCATCCAGCCCGTCACGGAAATCTTTGTAATCAAACAGCGAATACAAATCCGAGGACCCGTCATCCCGTTTGTTAACAAAATATATCTGATCCTTACGTAACTTGTTGGTATTAAGCAGGTATGTATTGTGTGTAGTATATATCAACTGCGCCGATTCGCTTTTATTGAACAAACCGATAATATATTCTACCAGTTTTATATGCAGCTGCGTTTCGATTTCATCTATCAACAAGATTTTATTATTCTTGACGATATCCAGGATTGTCAGCATCATATTGAATAAACGCTGTGTTCCATCAGACTCTTCTGCAAAAAAGTTGAAAGGAACATCCGGGTTATTTCTGTGATAGGTCGTAATGACCAGCTGTGGTTTCTGAATATCTTCTACCGACAATATTTGATTGTCTGCAGGGTCAATCACTGCAGTCGAAAATACTTTATTCTCGTGCCTGCTGTCGATTTTGACAATGTCGCTATCAGCAATTCGCAGCACATTAAGGAACTGTTCTTTGTTCTCATTCAACAAGCGCTCGACAGAGAACGAATTATATCCGAAATAATTCAAAATAAAACGCTCATTGAAATATCGAAAAACATCTTTTGCTGTATCTCGATCCATCTGACTGGCGCGTGACACGAAAAGCGTTTTTTTGGATGTATTGGCAGCAACATCCATAGGGCGGCGAATCACCGAGCGGAATTCATAGATATTCTTTTTGTCGGGTCCCTTTGTTTCATCACGGGAAAATACCAGTGAACGACGGCCATTCGGATAATAGTAAAGTGCCTCTTTCAGTATCTCAACTTTATTGAGTTCAAAAGAATATTCATATTCGATACCTTCAAGGAGGAAGCGAATGAAGAATGTACTTGGCTTGCCAATGCCTCCGAATTTGAACGGAGTAAAGGCAAATATCGTATTCTCATTGTAATTATGAGATGAGAATATCATTCCCACACAAGCGCGAATAGCCTTGATAAGGCTGCTCTTTCCTGACGCATTTGCACCATAAATGGCAACAGTTTTAAGCAACCGCTCATCACCGCATACAAATGTATTTTCTTCAAGCTCCTTTGCCTTTTTTGTCTGTATGCTTGCTGCCTGCATATCCAGTACCACCTCATCTTTAATTGAGAAGAAGTTGCTCAAACGAATTTCAAGTATCATTTCATCCCTTAAATTTGTAATTGTTTTGCAAATATAGCAAATTAAATGACAAAATCATAATTCGGACAATTTTTAATAGATTAGAGGTAGCCTGCATAAAATATTGTTATATAGGGGGGCATTCGACAAGCCAAAGAATGATGTTTCTATATCTGTGTGTTCATTCACTACTTGCAACTCATAAACCTTTTTGGTTAACGCAATATGACACACTTACAGTGGTTTAACTTTATCTGCCAGTTGCATGGTTGATACGTATTTATCCGCTATACAGCCCGATTGCCAATACCCCGACTGGCATTTGTCATAGGGAGCACTGTTCATACAAGCAGCAAGTTGAAACATGAAAGATTGTCCGAAACGATACAAAAATAGTATGTTCAACGTCTTGAGAACTGCCGTCAGACTATCACAGAAATTACTAGTTATTCGACTCTTTTCATTTGGAACTATTTCGTTTGGATAATTCTCTTCAATTTCTCGTTCTATTCTTGATAAGACTGCCTGTTTGTGAATTTGTCACAATTGGCACCATGTTTTTTGATGAATTCGCAAAGATTCTTGTTTTTACAACTGGAAGATCATATCCTCTAAAAAATGTGATATTACCCCAAGTTGTCATCAAAAAAGTGTATTATATACTGGTTTTCATCCTCGAAAAAATGTATCTTTGCAAGAGACAAGTGAATAATTCTTATTTTAAATTCTTATATAATTGACAGATTTATATGAAATATAAACACTTATGGAAGTTTTGAAAAGTTTCAGGTAACGATTTGGATATCGTGCTAAATTCAGTATTTTACAGCCTCATACTTATGAGACAACTCTTCTTTAAACAAAGGTAAGAATATTTTTGAGATTAGGAAAAATTTCGAAGGGGAAAATAGAAAATGCTTGAAAGATGATTAGGATAATTTAAAAATTGGTTCTCGGTCCCTATTTGCAGATTATATCCGGGCTTGGCCTGTCCGTTTCTCATGGTGTCTTCTTTCATGCGTATGAAGGTGGCATCAGGATCGGTTTTGGAATAGGAGTTGCGTTCTCCAATAGTGTCAAGAGGGTTGTCGTATTCCATCAACTTGTTACGGTACTGTTCAAGTTCCCGGACCTGTTTCTTCCTTTCCCGGATGAATTTCTTTTGTACCTTGTCCTTTGTTACAGGCTGGTGTTCCAGCACCTCTTTAAGTTCATTCACTATATCTGAGAGCATGGTGGGAGTGAACTCTACGGGTATGTCTTTGGCGGAGTTCTCTTGAGCTATGGCTTCATCCACCTGCTCTAGAGAATGCGGATCTTATCCATCAGCTTTGTCCGATTCTTTTCGACTGTCTTGCGCCAGACAAAAGTATATTTGTTGGCCCTGGACTCAATCTTGGTACCGTTGATATACTTTAGTCAAAGCTGATGAAACCTTTGGAGGCAAGGACAAGAACCAACAGCGTGAATACGGTATTTATTTCCTCTTTTACACGGTTTCGAAAACGGTTGATGGTAATAAAATCCGGATGTTCATTACCGGAAAGCCAGATATAACGAATGTCACGTAAAAGAAGTTTCTCTATTTTGCGGCACGAATAGATATTATCTCTGGCAAAATCAATCAGAGACGAAAAAATAACGATAGCACAACTGGTATTCAATGACTTATAAGGGAATCCGATGAAAGCTTTTCCAATGCCAAAATGCAGAAAAACGAAAGACAACGAGGGCAAACGGTTACCAAATCGTATATCCAAAACGCAAACTTTTATCGATTTGCATAACTATCTGACAAGCAGTGTAATCTTCTATATTCTTCCCATTCAAAACAAGTGGTTGAAATGCAAAAAATGACATAAATGTGAAAGTGTTCCGTTACGAATACATTACCTGTTTGAGTATCCGGAAACACCTGCTTTTAAGGCTGGAACTACCTGAAAGCAATGGGTTTCCAATGATACGTGAGTGATTTTTCGTAGAACGGTATTAAATTTTCTCTTTATGAGATTCTATTTCACCGATTGTCAGTCTTTTGCATATCAATGATTAGCTCTAACGCATGTAAATTTGCAATTAAAAATAGAGCTGATTATGAATGAATTAAAAGTAACTTTCTATCTAAAGAAAAATGAGACGAGAGCCGATGGAACCGTCCCTGTTTTGGGACGGATACGAATCGGAACATCAATGGTACAGTTCAGTGCCAAAGTGTATCTTCAGGAAAAGTTGTGGGATGTAAAGTCCGGCAGGGCAAAAGGTAAAAGCAAGGCGGCATTAAACACCAATGCAGAGCTGGACAAATTATGTGTGACCATCCATTCCGCATACAAAGACCTGCAACTGAAAAGCGACAATGTCCTTGCCGTCGATGTGAAAAACGCTTTTCAAGGAATCGCATCCGAGCAAGATATGCTGGTCAAGCATTACGAGCATCTCAATGAGAAATTCTACAAGAAAGTGGGTGTCAACCGTTCCATCGACACCTATAAACGGTATTGTGTGGCACTGAACCACCTAAAGAATTTTCTTCAAAAGAAATACAAGGTAAGGGATA
>NZ_JAHPXO010000075.1:0-5317 GCF_019041495.1 Parabacteroides sp. MSK.9.14 | reverse complement strand
AATACAGGGATCTCTTATAAAATAGTAAATAATCGTGTATTTCTGAAGGATGATAGTGTAAAAAAAATAAAGAGGTCAGAGTTTGCACAAAATGGAGTACAGCAAGAAAAACACACAATATCAGGAAGGATTGTCGATAAAGAAGGTTTAGCGATAATCGGTGCGAATGTTACGCTTGAAGATAACAAAGGAATTGGTACAATAACAGATGTAGATGGAAAATTCGTTCTGAATGGAATATCGAATGGGGCAATTCTACTTATTTCATATATTGGTTATATAGATCAAAAAATTAAGATAGATGGAGGACAAAATTCTTATCAGATAACACTGCTTGAGGATACTCAGAAATTGGATGAAGTTATTGTAATTGGATATGGTGTTGAAAAAAAGGTTAATTTAACTGGTGCAATAACGAATGTGAAAACGGAAGAGCTTTCAACGATTTCAACAACTAATTTATCAAATACGTTAGCTGGACGTGCTCCTGGGCTGACTATTGTTGGAAGTTCTGGCTTTATGGGGGCTAGTTCTGAAATCCGTATGCGTGGTGGCTTCGGAGATCCGTTGTTTGTTATTGATGGGATTATTAGGGATAAGGCTGCATTTGATGCTCTTGAGCCAAATGAAATAGACCAACTTAGTTTTTTGAAAGATGCTGCTACAGCTTCTGTTTATGGGTCTAAAGCTGGAAATGGGGTTGTGTTGGTGACAACGAAGTCTGGTGCAGATGCAATGGGTAAACCTAAATTTGAATATCAAGGATCTTATACATTTAATAGGCCAACGCGTAAGCTTTTTTCGGATGAAATGAGTGCTTATAAAGAATTGGTGTATCAGAATTTGGTTGCTGAAGCAAACGGGTTGCCTTTACCGAATAATGAAGAAGAGATGGAATATGCAAAAACACATGATTATAATGTCAATGATTTGATTTGGCAGAATCCGTGGAATACGAAGCATTCTATTAGTGCTACAGGAGGAACAGAAAAGGTAAAATATTATGTGTTAGGCAACTTTATCAGAGAAGAAGGCTCTTATAAAAACTTGGAAAATAATAAATACTCTTTCCGTTCAAACTTGACAGTGAATTTGTCTAAATATATATCTTTGAATGCAAATATATCTGGATATCAAAAAGATGATAGACGATTTAATTGGCCAGGAAGTGGAGATGATAGTGAAGATATATTTGATTTTTATCGGACTACATTTAATTGTTTGAGAACAGTTCCTTCTTATGCTTATTTAGATGGTACTCCTGCGAATGAAAAAACAGATTATCCAATTTATCCGGATGTAAGCAACTTTAAAGGTTGGAATGTTGCTGATGTTGTGTTAGGTGACCGTTATATTAAGACACGTAGGCGTAATGTGAATGGAATTTTATCTTTAAATATTGATTTAGGTAAAATTTTGCCGGGATTGTCAACTAAAATCACGGGAAATTACATTATAAACGACTATGCTCGTAAGAAGTATATGTCTCATCAAAAAGCATATAATTTTCAGTCTGGAGATCCTGATAACAGATTTATACCGGGACCATTAGATTTGAATAAATATAATATTTATACATTTGGTTCTAACTATGAGAACTTAACGTATGGTGCTCGTCAGTTTTGGAATGAACAATTTGACTGGACATTAAACTACAAAAATTCATTCGGAAAACATGAAGTCGGTGGAATGATTACTTTTGAACAAGCAGAAAGTCAAGGTGAAGCGATCTATGCTACAGCTAATGATCCTTTGACAGATTATGATCAGTGGTTTGTATTTTCTACAGATCCAGAAAGACGGACAGTCTCTGTTAATGAATCCGAAAATTTAGGTTCGCATCTTTCTTGGATTGGACGTGCTACTTATAATTATGATTCCAAATATATGGCAGAATTCTCATTTCGTTATGATGGAAATAATAAGTTTCCGAAAGATCGCCGATGGGGTTTTTTCCCTTCAGCTTCTCTTGGATGGCGTATTAGCAGGGAAGCTTTTATGGAAAATACTTCGGAGTGGCTTGATGATTTGAAAATACGTGCTTCTTATGGTACGACTGGTAATGATTTGAATACTTCTAATAAATCGATTGGGTATTTTCAATACATAGAAAGGTATACTACCGGAAGTAGTTATATGTTTGGAAAAGGATTGGCAAATGGTATTCAAACGGGTAGTATGCCTACTACTGATTTAACTTGGGCCACATCGGCAACAATTAATGGAGGAATAGATTTTACTCTGTTGAGTAATAGATTGAGCGGAACGATCGATGGCTTTTATCGGAAAGAAACAGATATTTTGGGGTCTCGAACTACTACTTTGCCTAGTACTTATGGTGCTTCTTTAGCCCCTGAAAATTATGCAGAACGTTCATGGAGAGGAGGGGAGTTTACTTTGACTTGGAGAGATAAAGTGCAACATGGCATAAATTATTCTTTGTATATGAATATCGGATATTCTAAAGATCGTTGGGATGTATTAGACGAATCTGTTATTTACATGACGGGAAATCTAAAGGATTTATCTTTGGTCGGTATGTCGGCAGGTCGTATTACAGGATTGAAGGTAGATCATTTATTGACAGATCAAGCAGAAGTTGATGAGTTGATTGCTAAAGGTTTTAAACAATATGGACGAGATCCTTATTTGGGTGGACTTTTGTTCCAAGATACTCGTGGTGATGGTTATTCTTTAGGACCGGATGGAAAGATTGATGGAAATGACGCTTATAATTTACTAAGTGAAAATGGAACTCCTCGTATTAATTATGGTTTTGGGGGAAGTTTTAGTTGGAAAGGAATAACAATCGACATGCATTTCCAAGGAGTGGGTAGCTATGATCGTCTAGTTGGTTGTGATGCAACTAAAGGTATTCCGCAATATGGCGGAAACACTCGTCCTTATTATCCAATTTGGACTAGTGATAAATGTTGGAGTCCTGAAAATCCAAATGGTGTTTATCCCCGGGTGATCGGTAAAAATCAGTATGAGTCGGGTTATGGAAATACAGATTTTTGGATGCGTAATGGAGCTTATGTTCGCTTAAAAAATTTGAATATAGGGTATAATTTGCCAGCTTCGATCTTACGTCCGCTGGGATTACTTCATGCTCAGGTGTTTATGAATGCAACAAATTTGTTTTCTATATCGGCCATGAATGAATTCATGGATCCGGAGCAAAAATATTATGATTCATTTCCTTTGATGAGATCATTTACATTTGGACTTAATTTTTCATTCTAAAAGTTGAAATTATGAAACTGAATAAATTAAAAGATTCATTAGTCGGTTTGGCTATCGTTCTATTTTTTAATGGATGCAATAGCTTAGATATATCGAATTTGTGGAATTATGATGCTGAATTGGTTTGGAATGATGATAATTTGGCAACTGCATATGTTACAGATCTTTATGGAGATATTTTTAAAGGTTGGGATACTGGTGCAGATGATACGGCCGAACAACAGACAGGTATTCCTTTTATGTTAAGCACGATTACGACTTCTGGTAGTGGCTATAAACGTTGGAATTATACGAATATACGTAATATAAATTTAGGAATAGAGTATCTTGCTGAAGGGACTTGTTCTGAGTCTGTAAAAAATAGCTTGACAGGACAAATGCTTTTTATGAGAGCTTATCAATATGGTGAAATGATTGTTTATCATGGGGGAATGCCTTATATTACAAAAGTACAGGATAAAGATAAGGACGATTTATTTGTGACTCGAAATTCTACAGCTGAGTGTTTTGATTTGCTTATAAAAGATCTGGATGATGCTATTAGTTTGCTTCCTGCAAAAGCGAAAGGAAATGATTATGGACGTATAGATCAGTGCTTTGCAAAGGCTTATAAGGCGAAAATGTTACTTTATAAAGCTTCTCCGCAATTTAATCCTTCAAATAGATATGATAATAAGTATTGGAATGAAGCATATGAGGCAGCAAAAGAAGCTTATGATTTTTGTATCTCTCAAGGAATTAAATTGACCGATAAATATAGTGACAATTGGCTTGTGGATGGGAACTCGGAGGTTGTATTTCCTATTATATATAGTAATCCTGATAAAACTGCAGGTTGGGAGAATACGATTCGACCGGCTTCATTGAGTCGGAGTAATGCTAATAACACGCCAACTTGGGATATGGTAAAAGCTTTTCCAATGTTAGATGGTAAAAGCTTTGATGATCCAACTGGCAAGTATTATGTAGGAAATGAGGATGTTTTTTTACAGAGATATTGGATGAATAGAGATCCTCGGTTTGAAGATTGTATTTTATATAACGCAGCTTTGTATCCCGTATCTGGTACATCGACTGGATACCGTCAATATACATCTGTTGGGATTGCTGTTCGGGAGGATTCATATGGAATTAATCCGAATGTAGGAAGTACAGCTACGCAAAATGACGTTATTAGTGGGATGTATGTCCGTAAAGGTTCTGATGTTTCTTTGAGTCAAGATTTGGTATCTACTTTTGATCATGATTATCCATTTATGAGATTAGCAGAAGTTATGTTTATTTATGCAGAAGCGGCTAATGAAGTGGGGCACCGGGATGTTGCAGTTGATATGTTGAAGCAAATCCGGAAGCGTGCAGGGATCGAAGCCGGAGAGGATGGATTGTATGGATTAAAAGTTGGTGGTCGAGAAGAAATTCGACAGGCAATTTTGGATGAACGTAATGTGGAACTTTGTTTTGAAGGGCATCGTTTTATGGATCTTAGAAGAACTCGTAATATGATGCAATTAAATGGATTACAAAAATATGGAATTGAAGCGATTGCTATTAATGAAGATGGATCTGAAATGACGATAACAGAGGCTCAGAGAAAAGCGAATTCCTATTTGTTGACTCCTGAAAATTTCAAATATGTTCTTAGAATGGTTCCTATCAGTGCTATTGCTGAAAATAAATTCTTAATTCAAGAATCCTATTATTTCTTTCCAATCCAAGAAAGTAAAATATTGGAAAATCCGAATCTCGAACAAAACAATAATTGGGGCGGAACTTTTAATCCGACAATGGAATAAATTATTACTTTTGTTTTTTCATAAATGAAGAGGGAGGCCAAAAAGACTTACAACCCTTTGGTTGTCCCTCTTTTTAATTTTCTTTATTTATAACTTAATCTATATCAGATGATGAAAACTAAATTCTCTTTATTGATTTTTGCATTGCTGTTTGTGTGTTCCGGAATGATGGCTCAGGATAAGATAACGATTGGGGTTATCCAATATGACTTGGGCGATGTAGATAAAAGCTTTAAGGATCTGCATGATCAGGGATTTGGTTCTTGTGAACTTAATTA
>NZ_JAHPXO010000074.1:0-5342 GCF_019041495.1 Parabacteroides sp. MSK.9.14 | reverse complement strand
AATACAGGGATCTCTTATAAAATAGTAAATAATCGTGTATTTCTGAAGGATGATAATTCTCAAAGGAGTGTTCATTCCGAACCTGTTGTGACAGCACTCCAACAGCAGAAGAAAAAAATATCAGGTGTTATTGTCGACGATACCGGTTTGCCGGTCATTGGTGCGAATATTGTCCTGAAAGGTGGGGCTGGAGTCGGTACGATAACGAATATTGACGGAGAATTTACATTGGAAGAGATTCCGGATGGAGCGACTTTGCTTATCTCTTATATCGGATATTTGGATCAAGAAATTTTAGTGACGAAAGATAAAAATACATACCAGATCACCTTGCATGAAGATACTCAGAAATTGGACGAGGTTGTTGTGGTTGGGTACGGTGTGCAGAAAAAAGTAAATATGACAGGATCCATTTCGAATGTGAAGTCGGAAGAACTGTCGGTGATTCCTAATACTAACTTGTCCAATTCATTGGCTGGACGTGCTCCTGGAGCAACTATTACCGGTAATTCTGGTCTGATGGGAGCTTCTTCTGAGATCCGTATGCGTGGTGGATTCGGCGATCCGTTGTTCGTTATCGATGGTGTTATCCGTGATAAAGAGGCTTTTGATAATTTGGAACCGTATGAAATAGATCAGATGAGCTTCCTGAAAGATGCCGCGTCCGCTTCTATTTATGGATCGGCAGCTGGTAATGGGGTTGTGTTGGTCACGACAAAAGGAGGTGTTAAGAATCAGAAACCTGTGTTTAATTATCAGGGATCCTATGCTTTTAGCAAACCTACCCAAGAACTGTTTGCGGATAGATGGACGGCTATTGATGATTTGGATTACCAAAATGCTGTAGCCCGTTTTCAAGGCACGAAAGAGCCGAACGGTGAGGCGGAATATGCTTACTTCCGTGACAACAACATCAATTATAATGTAAACGATTATATTTGGCAGAATCCTTGGAACACAAAACATTCTTTGAGTGTGACAGGCGGAAGCGAGAAAGTGCAATATTATGTAATGGGGTCTTTCTTGGCAGAAGAAGGCTCTTATGTATCGTTGGAAAATAAGAAATTTTCTTTGCGCTCGAATTTAACGGTAGAATTGAGCAAATACATCAAGATGAATGTCAATTTGGATGCAAATCAGTCTAATGACAAGCGTTTCTATTGGCCATTCTCGGATGACGACGATCAGGCTGTGTATGATTTATACCGTTGTACATTCAATGCAATGAAGACAACGCCGTTCTACTCTAATTTGGACGGGACACCTTCTGCTACAATTACAGATTATCCGATTTATCAGGATTATGGTTCATGGCAAGGGTGGAATCCTGTAGATCAGGTTGTCGGTAACCGTTATCTGAAAACTCGTCGGCGCAATATGAATGGGATCGTTTCGTTCGATTTTAACTTGGATTTCATTACGAAAGGCTTGAGTACAAAGATCATGGGTAGCTATATTGGACATGACTACAATCGGAAACGTTTCATGACTTTCCAGAAGAACTACAAATTTCAGCAGGCAGATCCTGAAGGAAATCGTTTCTTGCCGGCTCCTTTAAATTTGAATGAGTTCAATACGTTCAACTTCTCTCAAAATTATGAAAACTTGGACTATCGTGCTAAACAATTGTGGACCGAGCAGTTTAATTGGTTTGTGAACTATGCCAATACATTTGGTAAACATGATGTTAACGCGATGGTTGTATTCGAACAGGCTTCTAACGGAGGGGAATGGATACAGGCTAAAGGGGAACAACCACTTTCCAACTTAGACCAGATGTTTAATTATTCGAGCGATGCCGAACGTCGTTGGGGTAACGCTGAAGAATATACCGGTGGACGTCTTTCATGGATTGGTCGTTTTAATTATACATTCGATCAAAAATATATAGCCGAGTTCTCTTTCCGTTATGATGGTAACACTTTGTTCCCCGATGGGCATCGTTGGGGCTTTTTCCCTTCTGTATCGGCTGCATGGCGTTTAAGTGAAGAATCTTTTATGGAAAATACGACCGATTGGTTGAGTAATTTAAAGCTGCGTGCATCGTATGGTACAACAGGTAATGACTTGGATGTGAATGATGAAGAAATAGCAGCATTCTCTTATCTACAGAAATATAATAAGGGGGGGAATTATGTGTTTGGTAACAATTTAGCTAATACGATTACGCCTGGTGCTACGCCGAACTTGACTTTAACATGGGCTACATCTAAGACTGTTAATGGTGGTTTGGATTTCGGTTTCTTCAATAACCGATTATCTGGTACGGTCGATGCCTTCTATCGTAAAGAAACCGATATTTTGGGAGCACGTACCGTGACGATCCCTAATACATATGGGCAGACATTAGCTCCAGAAAACTACGCTGAACGTTCTTGGCGAGGAGGTGAAATCGCTCTGACCTGGATGGATAAGGCTGCTAATGGTGAGATCGATTATTCTGCATACGTGAATTTAGGTTTTGCTCGCGACAAATGGGATGTCTTGGATGTTTCAGCTACTTATCAGGAAGGTGGAGCGTTACATGCATTGTCACCGGTAGGAAAGGCTGACGGTATTTTGACCGGTTTGATTGCTGATCATTTGTTGACCGATCCAGCTGAAGTTGAAGCTTTAAAAGCGAAGGGGTTCAAACAGTATGGTCGTGATCCATATTTGGGTGGTATTTTGTATAAAGATACTCGTGGAGATGGTTATACGGAAGGTCCTGATGGACGTATTGATGGAAATGATGCGTATAACTTGTTGAGTGAAAATGGAACACCGCGTATTAATTATGGTTTTGGAGGTAATATTAAGTGGAAAGGTATCACGGTAGACGTGCATTTTCAGGGTGTTGGCAAATATGATCGTTTTGTCGGTGGAGTTGATGGTGGTTTCTATCAGCATGGTGGTGCCGTTCGTCCTTATTTCCCAATTTGGACAAGTGATAAAGTCTATGATCCAGATTTGAATCCGAATGGTGTTTATCCACGCATTGTAGGGAATGGTTGGTATGAATCAGGTGCAGGAAATACAAGTTACTGGATGCGTAATGGGGCATACTTGCGTTTGAAGAATTTGAATATCGGCTATGATTTGCCGAAAGCGATTCTTCGTCCGTTGGGACTTACGCACGCACAAGTATTTGCCAATGCAACAAACTTGTTCTGTATTTCGGATGTAACGGAATTTTTGGATCCGGAACAAAAATATTATGATTCCTATCCGTTGATGAGAACATTTTCTTTTGGTCTTAATTTCTCATTCTAATTTTAAATCAGAAAGAATATGAAAATGAATAAAATCAAATATGCCATAATAAGTGCAGCTTTCGTATTGGGAGGAATGGCAACCGGTTGTGATACATTAGATATTGACAACTTGAATAGTTACGATGAGTCGATGGTTTGGGATGACGTTAACTTGGCTACGGCGTATGTGAACAATCTTTATTCGGAGTGCTTTGGAAACTGGAGTGCTGGTGCAGACAATAACTCAGAACAAGTGACAGGTATGCCATGGTATTTGGGTACTATTACAGAAACAGGTGGCGCTTATAAAAAGTGGAATTACACGACGATTCGCCATATTAACGAGGCTATCAAACGTTTGGAAGAAGGTGTATTGGATAGCAAAACGGCTAATGGCTTGTTGGGCCAGGCTTATTTCATGCGTGCCTATATGTA
Organism: Parabacteroides sp. MSK.9.14; assembly: GCF_019041495.1. Taxonomy (NCBI): domain Bacteria; kingdom Pseudomonadati; phylum Bacteroidota; class Bacteroidia; order Bacteroidales; family Tannerellaceae; genus Parabacteroides; species Parabacteroides sp. MSK.9.14. Next base: position 1,674 of record NZ_JAHPXO010000074.1, on the reverse strand, counting down.
TTATTGGATGGTTTTGCATCATGGTGGTGTCCCTTATATAAAGGTTCCTCAAGACAAGGATATGGATGATTTACGTGTAAAACGTAACTCTACTCCAGAGTGTTTCCAGTTTATGGTTGAAGATTTGGATCATGCCATCACATTATTGCCTGAGAAGATTGCTGGAAGTTCAGCTGATTACGGACGTATCGACCAGTGTTTTGCCAAAGCATGGAAAGCAAAAACTTTGTTGTTGAAAGCTTCTCCGCAGTTCAATCCGAACAATCCATACGGCAATGCTTATTGGGAGGAAGCCTATGTGGCAGCAAAAGAAGCTTATGATTTTTGTGTGGCTAAAGGTATCGCTTTAACTCCGAATTATTCAGATATTTGGATACAGGAACAAGGACCGGAGGTTGTTTTTCCTGTAGTAAATTCGAATCCGAATAAGACTTCAGCGTGGGAGTACACGACTCGTCCTGCTTCTGTCAGCCGTGACAAATCTTATAGTAACCCGACTTGGGAGTTTGTAAAAAGCTTTCCTATGTTGGATGGAAAACAGTATGATGATCCGAGTAGTAAATATTATGTTGGAGACGAACAGGCTTTACTGAAATCTTTCTGGCAGAATCGTGATCCGCGTTTCAATAATGTTTGTTTATATAATGGTCGGGAATATCCAGTGGCTGGAAAGCCTGCGAATTATAGACAATATAATGCTTTGGGTATCAGTAGTCCTGATGATCAATATGGTGTAAATCCGAATGCACATACGAATGCCGTGAACAATGATATTTTCTCAGGTTTTTATATTTACAAAGCAGCAGATTTAACATTGACTCAGGATAAAGTGATGACGTATGATATTGATTATATCCTGATGCGTTTTGCTGAGGTGATGTTTATCTATGCCGAAGCAGCTAATGAAACCGGACATTCGGAAACTGCAGTTGAAATGTTAAAGCAGATTCGTAAACGTGCCGGAATCGAGGCTGGGAACGATGGACTTTATGGATTGAAAGTCGGTAATCGTGATGAGATTCGTCAGGCTATTTTGGATGAACGTAATATTGAATTGTGTTTTGAAGGGCATCGTTTTTGGGACTTGCGTCGTACACGTAATATGATGAAATTGGCTGGCTGGACTAAACATGGACTTGAAGCGATTGCTATCAATCCGGATGGTACGGATATGGATCTGAACACTGCTAGAGCCAAAATTAATAATAATGAGTTGACTACCGGTGATTTTCGTTATGTGATTCGTCAAGTACCTTATACGGAAGCAGCTGAACGTGAGTTCGTGATTGAAGAGTCTTTCTATTTTTTCCCAATTCAGAAAAGTAACATCGACCAAAATCCGAATCTCGAACAAAACAATAATTGGGGCGGAACTTTTAATCCGACAATGGAATAAATTATTACTTTTATTTTTTCATAAATAAAGAGGGAGGCCAAAAAGACTTACAACCCTTTGGTTGTCCCTCTTTTTAGTTTTCTTTATTTATAACTTAATCTATATCAGATGATGAATACTAAATTATCTTTATTGATTTTGGCATTGCTGTTTGTGTGCTCCGAAATGATGGCTCAGGAAAAGATAACGATTGGGGTTATCCAATATGACTTGGGCGATGTAAATAAAAGCTTTAAGGATCTGCATGATCAGGGATTTGGTTCTTGTGAACTTAATTA
>NZ_JAHPXO010000073.1:0-5690 GCF_019041495.1 Parabacteroides sp. MSK.9.14 | reverse complement strand
TATAAACCGGACAAAACAGAATGATGCAAGTTCAGTACATCATTTGGCTATCTTGTTGCTTTAAAAGAATGAACAAAGATAGGGAATTTACTGAATCAAAAACGATAAAACAAAATACGAAAATGAAAAAGCGTATACTTGGAGCAGCACTTTTAGTAGCAATAGCAGTGGCTGCCGGCTGGAATTACAATCAGAGTAGAAATGAAGTGCCGCTGTCAGATTTAGCATTAGCTAATGCGGAAGCGTTAGCCCAAGGCGAAACAGATTGGGGAAATTGTACTTATTATGGTTGTATTGTTGATTTTAGTAGTACCTGTAATGTATATTCATCCATTTGGGGAAATTTAATAAAAGTTTGTCCAAACATGAGAGGATAAAACGTGTCGAATAAAGAAAGTGACTGAAGGAGCCTCTTCAGCACTTTCTAAAATAAATATACCATGAAATTAATCATCATATTATTATTGTTTCCCTTCGTCACATGGGGGCAAAATCTATTTCCATCCAAAGGTGTTCGCCGTACGACAACCCCTAACAATGGAAAGTTCGTAGATAGTCCGTCTTTCAATAGTGAAAGTAGAACTATCAGTAATAAAGCGACTAAAGAAAAAACCAACTACAAAATCTACACAAAGGAATACGTGGATCAAAAACATATACCAGATGAATTTGAACTGACTGAATTTGCTTATCCGAAAAAAGGAAGTACTGTGTCTTGGATCTTGACTCCGGATACATCAAATTGTCGACATGTGAAAATTTTCTCTTTTTATAGATCTGGCTCCATGTCTCTTCGAGAAAAAGTAACAACTGATTTGAACAAATATTTCGACTATAAGTTTTTCGACTATACCAAAGAGATGATTTACAATAAAGAGATTCCGTTATTGATCATATATGAGGCTGATATAGAAGATAGGATCAAACAAAAAACATTAAAATCCTTTTTGCATGACGGGAAATTGGATCCGAATGAAAAAGATCTCATCACGTCAAAGTTAAATCGTTACATAATAGTATATTATATAGCCAATTAAAAAATAAAGGTTATGAAAATTGCAAAATTTATCAGTATATGTATTTTTATTACATTTTGTTCTTGTAACAACAAAGGAGTTTATGAGAATTGCATATCTTTCAAATTGACAGATTTCTTGGATAAAGGCGAGATTAAAGGCACTGATCTTCAATTTTCTAAAGAGGTAATGCGTCCGACAGCATTACATATAGAAGATTCAATCCTTATTCTAAAAGAAGATATGGATGAACATATATTGCATATGTATAATGTTAATACAGGAGAGAAAGTTAACACATCTATTTCTTTTGGAAATGGCCCTGGAGAATTTCTTCATATACAACAAATACAATCATCTGACAGCCTATTATGGCTATCAGATGCACAAAGACCATTCATATCTGCTTATCGTAAAAAAGACATCTTATTTTCAGATACTATATCACCAACAGCAATAAAAGAAGTTATGCTGCCTGATCTTTTTGGAAATATCGTTATTTTACCCAATCACCATTTTATGACAACAGCTTATAATAGTACTCAAAAGCGTTTATCATTCTACGACTCAGAAGGCAAATTTATAGAAACAAAAGGTGAATACCCGGAATATGGAGAGATATTGACCCCTTTTGAAAAAATAGAAGGACTTTCCTGTTATGCTACCCTGTCTCCGGATAAAAATGGGATCTTCCTTTTTTATAAACAAACAGATTTAATAGAGCTATATGATATATATGGCAATTTAAAAAAAAGAATACAAGGTCCTGATTTGTTTTTTCCAGTAATCAAACAGACTATTCAAGATGAATCAGTTCATGTTAATTCTGTTTCAGGGCAATCACGAGATGCATATTTTTCACCTTTATCCATAAATGGGAGAGTATATGTTTTATACTCTGGGATCTATTTTAATCGTGAAAACCACAAATATCTAAAAGATCAACTTTTTGTATTTGACGATAAAGGAAATCCTCTACAACGATATACATTGGATTCGCCTATTTTCACCTTTACAATCAATCCTACGACAAATAAATTGTATGGATTAAGTGATAATCCTGAATTTCATGTGATAGAATATCAATTATAATTAAAGAGAAACATGGGAAAGAAAATCATCGGCGTAATCGCTTTTGCAGCGATCGCCGCCGCAGGCTGGAACTACCAGCAAAACAAAAATGAGGTTCAACTCTCTGACTTGGCATTGGAAAATGTCGAGGCTTTAGCTTGGGATGAGAATAAATCAAACTATCATTTGTTTCCATGTCCATCAAGTTCCGGAAATGAATGCCGTTTTAAAGACAGTGAACGTCCTGAATGTTATGGTCCAACGTATTGTAGATAACCATGTACAAATTACTATTTCATTATTTATGCATAATTTGCATTAGTATATCTTGCTCTCAGAGAAGAGAAAATATAAAGACCGTTGATAATGACTTAGTTGAAATACAGAAGGAGGAACTTTTTTTCCCTCCTTCTGACGTATTACAACTAAAGTCCTATTATTTGTCTTCTTCGGTACAAGTAGGTGCTAAACATATATTGATTGGATATAACCATAAGGAACATGCTTTGGATTGTATCGATCTTCTGGAGAAAAAAATCATTCAAATTCCGTTACAAACAAGTGGTCCTAACGCCATAACTCGTTTAACTGGAATTTTTGCATATCAAAAAGACTCCATTTGGGTTGCTGATGAATCGGAATCCGTATTCCTGATTGATCCGAAAGGGAATGTGTTGAAACGTATTCAAATCCGTAATTCTTTGCAAGAAGACGAGGAATTGATCATAAATACGAATCATGCTATGTCTACAATTCGTTTGTATTACAATGCCCTGCACCAGTCGCTGCTATGCACGGTAAAAGATAGGTCTGTTTCGCCACCCCGATTCAAAGTAAAAGAAATTTTCCTCGAAGAAAACCAAAAGGTAAAAACTTTCAATTTATCTCCATCTATTGCGGAACCAGACATAAGCAAAGGGTATGCGAACATGAGTGAACCGAATGTCAACTTTCGGGATGATTACATTTTATATAATTATCCGATAGAATCACATCTCTACAAGATCGATTTGAACACAGGATCTGGAAAAATGTACAAAGCTGATAGCGATTACACTTCCAATAAAGCTCAAAAGTGTAAATCCAAAACAGATTATACAGAATGGCAAAGACACGGATTTGAAAATCCTCATTTTTTTGATATCATGTATCTTCCGACATGTGATATGTATGCCCGTTTGCATGTGGATGCCATTGATTTCGGTAAAAACGAAAACCTGGAATTATTATCCAGAGAACGGGATTTTTATTTATGTCTGTTTGATAATGAGCTTAATAAAATAAAAGAAATCAAACTGCCCATAAACACATTCAATCCTTATACAGGCTGGTGTCAGCTTCATGATGGAATCCTTTTTTTTGTAGATAAAATTACAGATCAAGAGATTTCCGAAGATTTAGAAGTGCATATCTTTCATCCTGTCATGATAAAGAATGATTGAAATATAGTTTCTCCCCTAAAACAATGAATATGAGATTGCAATATAAAACAACTACAAAATATCTGTTTTTTTCGTTGCCTTTCTACTTGATGCTTTTTGCTTGCGGCTTACAAATAACCGATGTGGAATACGCTCTGCGGGAAGCCGGAGAAAACAGAGGGGAGCTTGAAGCGGTTTTGTCGCACTACGCAAAACTGGATGATCGGCAGAAACTGGAAGCAGCCCAATACCTGATTCGATACATGCCTTACCATACTTCTTATGATAAAGGCATTGAGGACTATTATCACGCCATTGATTCTGTCGTTGCTTTATCAGAAGACAAACTTGAACAAGAAAAACATATCGAATCGCTTCGTCTTAGATTTGAAAGTAAATATAAACAGAAACGGGATATAGAGGTTATCACTTCGGAGTTTCTTATTCAGTCAATCGATGAAGCTTTCAAACAATGGAGAGAATGCGAATGGGCCGAACATCTGGATTTCGAACAATTTTGTGAATATCTATTACCTTATAAATGTTTTGAAGGGCAGCCGCTTACCGAATGGAGGAATGCCTATTACGATATTTGTAAAGGAGATATTGATCTGGCATATTTGTGTGACGAGTATAAACGAAATCCAATTTTTGCAGCAACAGAAGTGAATAACCAAATGAAAAACACACCTCAAAGTTTTGGATTATTAAAGACACTTCCGATTTATGATCCTGATATCATACTGAAACTTCCTTTTTCTAATTGTGCCACGTATTGTTTAGGGGCTGTCTTAATCATGCGTAGTAAAGGAATTCCTGTCGCTTATGATTTTACGCCCAATTGGTCTACAGGTAATAATGGACATTCTTGGAATACAGTTTATACAACGCGTTTTGGAAACTTGGAGTTTGCGCCCCATACGACAGATCCGGGCACAGTTCATTATCCATATTTGAAAGTCCCTAAGATTTTCCGCAATGTGTACAAACCCAATGAAGAGTATCTGAAAATCGCAACTGAGAAATATATCCCACCCAAACTCAGGAATATGTTTATACGAGATGTTACCGCTGAATATATGCCTACGATTGACATACGTATTTCGTTGCAGGAATCATTGAAGAGTGGACAATCTCCATTTATAGCCATCTATGATGGAAATAATTGGACTCCTGTCTATTGGGGGAAAATAGCTGGTAGTCATGTGGTTTTCGAAAGAATGGGACTGAATACCTGTTATATCGCCTTGGCGTATGACTCTAATGGCAATGCTATTCCGATCAGCAAACCGTTTTTGGCTTCTGCTTCGAAGCATATCCAATTTATAGAACCAGACACTTCAGCTTTTCGTACGATCAGATTGAATCGAAAATATCCTTTGGGAGACAATGTATTTTCTATTAGAAAAAAAATAACAGGAGGTATTATCGAAACTTCTGAAAACAGGGAATTTGATCATACAAAGAAAATAGCGGAATTACCTCAAGGGAATTTAACAAATGGCACAGTGTTTCTTGATAAAAATGCCGAATATCGATATTGGCGTTTTACATCTTCTGATACAAGTCAGTGTGACATGGCTGAAATTTATTTCTATGATGAACATGATTCGATCATTCAAGGCAACATTATCAAATGTACAAATTCGATTTTTGATAAAAGCAACAACGCAGCTAATATAGCAGATGGTGATCAATTGACAAATTTCAGTGCCAAAGGAGAAGATTGGGTCGGTTTTGATTTTTGCCGGCCAGTAAATATATCCAAAATTTCGTATATTCGTCGTTGTGATGGAAATTCTATTCAGCCAGGATTGGAGTATTCTTTATATTATTGGGATAATAATAATTGGCAACTTATCAATACCAAAATAGCGAATGATGTTTTTATCGAATTTGAAAATGTGCCTCAAAAAGCCCTTTTGGCCATTAAATGCTCGCAGGGAAAGCAACAAAGAATATTCGTTTGTGATGAAGATAATAAAATTGACTGGTATTGATTGTAGCAACCTGAATATAAAATGATATATTTTTTAATCTAAAAGATAGATTGTGAAACGATGGATTAACATATTATTGAATCTATTTCTCGCTTTGGTGGTTCTGATCGCCTTTTGGCTCTTCTCTCAAGTCTTCCTCCTCGCCTCCTTCCGCATCCCCAGCGACTCGATGGAGCCGGAAC
>NZ_JAHPXO010000072.1:0-6088 GCF_019041495.1 Parabacteroides sp. MSK.9.14 | reverse complement strand
AAAAACAATAAGGCGTATACGGCTACCTGTTATTCTCCATTTGCAGAAGTGTAGAAGTAGCAATCCGTTAATGGAGACGATGAAAAAACAATAAGGCGTATACGGTTACATGTCATTCTCCATTTGCAGAAGTGTAGAAGTAGCAATCCGTTAATGGAGACAATGAAGAAAAAACATAAGTCGTACACGGCTACATGCCCATTCTCCATTTGCAGAAGTGTAGAAGTAGCAATCCATTAATGGACAATAGGGCATGTAAAGGGCAGATTTTCCGTATATTTGCCTCCTTATCCCCGAATTATGGGCGTAAGTCACATGGTCATGGAGATATATCTATCCTTTAATGGGGAGAACAGCCGGCAAATATCTGATGGAAAAGCCCCACAAACCACAGGAAAATAGCCACACAATGGTCTGATACACAATAATTATTGGAGAAACGAGGTCCGCTCCTGCGGACAGCAAGTTGTGTTTTCGTTTAACGAAAACAGGACGGTTTAACGGCGAAAACGCCGCCAGCCGTCTACAAGGATATGCTCCGAAGTCACACCTATTGTTTGTGTATCCCAATATTGTATCGATAGATATCGTTTGTGATTTAGTATTCTATTTTGTACCACAAATTCGGTAAGATATATGGGTACACATTTTTTACAAGCTGTCAATTTGCGATTTATATTCGCTTGGTGTTCGCTTGACTATTTTTTCAAATTGCATAATAAAATGAGGTACATAATTATAGCCTGATTCATAAGCCACTTGTGCTATAGTCAGATTGGAATAAGCCAATAATTTACAGGCATGTTCAATCCGTATTTCAGCGAGGCATTGGAAGATATTCTTATCAGTACGTTGTTTGAAATATCTGCAAAGAGCTGAGGGATTCTGTTTCACATAGTCTGCTATTTCTTTCAATGTGATTTTTTCTTTGAAATGGTTGAAAAGATAGGCATACACCCGATTGACAGGCTCATTGACTTCCGGCAGAAGATTCGAACTGTTATAAGCAACATTTGAAAGAATGTTTGTTTTCTTACACTGGCATAACCGTTCTAAAATTTGAAAAAAATGTATCAACCGGGCCGTGTGCTCCACCCTTTCCAACTCCTGGAACCGTTGCAATAACTCTTCATATAAATTTTTGTCGTAAAAACGTATTCCGTACTGGCTTTTCTGCAACAGCCCGTAAATGGGTAAATAATCCGGCAGTTTTTCCATGGACATGGGAAAAATGGTCGGATGAAACTGTAATGCCACTCCGGCACTCGCTTCGAGTCCCATCGTCGGGTTCAATTTGGCATTGCACAAATGCAGGTGCGGTACGTTGCTCCCTATCATGGCTATGTCGCCTTCCTTATAGTCACAAACCCCTTCTCCCACAAACTGCTTTCCACTTCCACCTGTGAACAGCATGATTTCATATTCGGCATGCTTATGCCGGGGCAACACGAACCGGGGGGATAATATGCGGCTGCATAATGTAGTCCGGTCATGAATGATTTTCCGTTCCAGTATAGGCATATTTTGTTTTTTTATTTTAGATTTTCAATGATTTGACTTAACCATTTGAGGAATAAACTTTTAGCAAGCTATTTGAAAAGTAGCGGTAACGACTAAGAAACCGTGCGATTTTCAGCGTTTTGCTATGTTTTACTGTCAAATAACTCAACCGCAAAAGTAGCCAAAATCATTGAATGGGCAAAGAGAGTGGCGACTTTTTAGCACTATAGATATTATTATCGCAATCCGATATACTTCATATTAACCCATTTCAACTTTATCCTTACCCAATCAAACAGAAAATACAAACCTAACTGAGGATTTACTGTAGAATGCGAAAGGTAGGATAGGACAAAGTCTCCGGAAAGTATGTCACGTTACAACACAGCAGCTTCACCGTCAGCTATTACCACCTGTTTCAAATCTCTGTATCACAAGGGCAGGCTGTTTTGTCTGGTGATGTTGTTGGGATTACAGGCAATACGGGACGCTGCACCGAGGAACATCTGCATATCACCTGCAAATACAAGGGAAGTATTATCAATCCAATTCTAATTGTTGATTATATAGCTCATATAACTATGATACCATGGATCTGACTGAATAGGTAATATCAAACGACAAACAAATCAAAGCAGTGAAATTGGTCTTCGACAAGTAGGTGATTCTGATCTGGTGGGCTAAAATTTACTTGCGAAACTTAAAAACTCATTGTAAGTTTTGTGTTACATATTTATGATGCCTCAATGGGAAGTAAAGTAATCATTCAACTTTCGAATGTCGTCTATCTGTGAAAACATTCTCTGGAATGAATGAAGATTGTGGATTTTGTTGTAAATTTGCACATTACATCAATAAATTAATCTATGAAATCGGAGGTAGTTACTGATAATAAGATGATTAATCGATTAAAAGTGGTTTTAGCCGAAAAGAATCGTACTGGTAAATGGTTGGCACAGCAACTAGGAAAAAATGAAGCAACTGTTTCTCGATGGTGCTCTAACACGGCGCAACCATCACTTGAGATGGTTATCAAGATAGCTTCTGTCTTGAAAATAGATCCTCGCCGACTCATCAACGGTGGAACTTCCATACAACAATGGAAATGACATTAACGGCTCGGATTCTATAAATGTATACGATAAGATTGATGAATGCAATTCATTACAGATCGTATACTTCTTGCATCTTTAGTTTATAGCGTGTTTGTCATTCTTAATTTCAAGTATATGAGATAAAAAAAGTATCATGAATAAGAATAAAAACGAAGATATACAACAATTTTTTACTCCCAAGATTGCTGTATTAGGTCTTGGTTATGTTGGGTTGCCATTGTTTTGCCTATTTTCAAAACACTATCATTGCGTAGGGTTTGATTCAGATAATGAGAGAACAACTCTGCTTTCTCGTGGTATTGATGCTAAGAGGTGCGAGAAAGAGGAAAATATAAATGCAGCTATTAGGAACAGCATTATTGTTTCTAATAGTAACGCTATCAGAGATTGTAATGTTTTTGTAATATGTGTTCCAACAGGCGTCACGTCGTCGCACGAGCCGGACTTGTTCCCATTAAAAAGCGCATGTTTCGTTGTTGGAAGCAATCTTAAAAAAGGAGATTTGGTTATATTTGAATCGACTGTTTTCCCTGGTGCAACTGATGAAATATGTATTCCTATCCTTGAAGAGTATTCTGGTTTAACGCTTAACATAGATTTTGGGGTTGGATATTCTCCTGAAAGAATTAATGTCGGAGAGGAGATACATCATCTTTCAATAACACCTAAGATTATTTCTGGCTCATCCTCAGAAGTATTGAATAAGATTGAAAAACTCTATTCGTCGATTATATCGGCTCCGCTCTGTCGAGCTTCAAGCATTAAAGTGGCTGAGGCGGCTAAGATGTATGAAAATGTTCAACGCGATACCCTCATTGCCTTGGCCAATGAATTTTCCCTTTATTGTGGAAAAGAGAGAATTGATTCATTCGAGGTCACTCGATGTGCTTCAACAAAATGGAATTTCGCATCTATTTACCCCGGCTTAGTTGGTGGGCATTGTATTGGTATTGACCCATATTATTTAATAGAAAGGGCTAAATCCAAATCATTAGATTTGCCGTTGGTGTCAACAGCAAGATGCATCAATGAGAATGAGACTTTTATCGTGATAAAAAAGATCTCCGATTTAATTGGCGACAAAGATTGTTCCATTCTTATACTCGGAGCGTCATACAAAGCCAATATAAGCGATATCCGGAATTCAAAGTCGATTGAAATAATTAAAAGACTACATGACCAAGGGGTTACGATAATGGCCTTTGACCCGATAATTGATACATCTCTTCTTTCACCGGAAATAGAATCCCTGTTTATTAAAGATCAATCGGAACTTATCCAGAGATACGACATTGTAATTAAGCTTGTCAATCATTCGATATTTGACAAATTTAATATTAGAGGAACCATAAGTACTCTTGAATTAAAAGATTTAATATAAAATGCAACACTGTATGAACATATTAGTCGCTGGCGGAGCCGGTTTTATCGGTTCTAATCTTTGTGCATCATTAATTAAAGATGGACACAAAGTTGTAATCCTTGATAACCTGAGTACTGGGAGCCTTGCAAATATTAGAGACTTAGAGTACGGTACATATACGTTTGTTAATGAAGATGTTAGAACCTGTGATTTAGGAGGAATTATATCTATCGCAATTGATGTCATCATTAATCTTGCTTGCATTGCCTCTCCAAAGGCTTACTATAAACAGCCAGTAGACACCTTAATGACATCCGTTTTGGGAACCAAAAATCTCTTGGATTATGCTCTTACTCAAAATGCCATGTTAATTCAAGCATCTACAAGTGAAATTTATGGAGATCCTAATGTAGACATCTTAGAAGAGACCTACAATGGTAACGTAAGTTGTACCGGCCCTAGAGCATGTTATGATGAAGGTAAAAGAGCCGCTGAGACTCTTTGTATGGACTATATTCGCACACACAAGATGGATGTTCGGATTATACGTATATTCAACACTTATGGTCCGAAGATGAATTCTGCTGATGGTCGGGCTATACCGGAGTTTATTAATAAGGCTCTTAAGTCAGAATCCATAGAGATATATGGGAGTGGTGATCAGACTAGAAGCTTTATGTTCATTGATGATTTAATAAAAGCTGTAAAGCAGTTGATTAAATCTGACGTCCGTTTCGATACTCCTATCAATATTGGGAATCCGTATGAAGAGCACACCATTAATGAATTGGCAGGAATAATTAAAACATTGACACATAGTGACGTTCCTGTTGTACATTTAAGCGGATTAGAAGACGATCCCAGGAAGCGCAAGCCTTCAATACTTAAAGCGGAAAGAGTCATAAGTTGGAAACCCACAGTTAGTCTGAAAGACGGTTTATGTAAAACAATTCAATATTTTAGACAAAATGATTAAATTACCTAAGATAACAGAAGCGTCGATAGATTTATCCACAATCTGTCAATTACATTGTGTTGAGTGTTCAACGTCCAAAGGAATCACTCATGCAGGGATTGTGGGAAAAGGTCAACTTTCTTTTGAGGATTTTTCAAATTTTATTGACACTAATCCGGAGATTAAAAGAATAGAAATGTCCAATTGGGGAGAAATATTTCTGAACAAGGATATTGTCAAAATTTTAGAGTATGCTTTCAGAAAAGGAGTTACTTTATATTGCGGAAACGGTACTAATTTCAACAATGTTTCGGAAGAAGCATTGGAAGCACTGGTCAAATATAGAGTTGAGTATCTAAATATTTCTATTGATGGAGCAACACAAGAGACATATTCAATTTATCGCGTGGGTGGTAATCTCTGTAATGTACTTCAAAATATCGAGCGACTGAACAATTATAAAGAACGATATAACTCAGAGTACCCTAAGTTATCATGGCAATTCGTGATATTCGGCCATAACGAACAGGATTTACCAAAGGTTAAAGAGTTGTGCTTGAAGTACAACATGGCTTTTAATCCCAAACTTAATTATTCCCAATTCTCACCTGTAAAAGACAAGGAATTTGTAAGACGAGAAAGTGGTCTTGGAGTAGCAGACCGTGATGAATATCGTCTGAAGCATAATCACGAATATAAAGCTCCATGCTATCATTGCTTCTCAAGTCCACAAATTAATTGGAATGGGGATATCCTTGGATGTAGTGTTAATAAGTGGAGAAGTCTTGGAAACGTCAAAGATGGGTCTTTGACTCAATGGACAGAAAGCGAGGGGTTCAAGGCATTAGTTGAACTTCTTTTTGAAGGGAGAGATACCTCTATTGATTTACCTTGCAAACATTGCCCCAATTTAGTTATAGTAAACGCAGAAAGAAAAAGCAAGGTTGATGATAATACAGCAAAAATGCAGTCTATTAAGTGGTTAGGTGTTTAACTCATAATACTGCATAAGCTGAAAAAGGAGGTCCGATAAAAGCTGCGAAAGACTTCAGTTCCCATATCGTTACTGATATAACAGGAACAAGAAACGGCACAACAGATTCTATTTCAGTAATTTGCACAGTTTTTCATACCTGAGGACAACTCGCTTGATAT
>NZ_JAHPXO010000071.1:0-6237 GCF_019041495.1 Parabacteroides sp. MSK.9.14 | reverse complement strand
TTGATATTCAATTGATAAAAGGAAATTAGTGATAGTATGACAGTTGTTTTTCAAAATAATCCTATAATGCAATAAAGCAGGCCGATGAGGGCTATGCAAAATTTATTTCAGAGAAATTTAAACAGGCTCTTAATCACGACTCTTGGCATGTTAAAACATATTATCAAACATTTACATACGGTATTGATATGATTTTAAAACAAATACATAACATCAGCTTGGTCCTATTATTAATTTGCTCATCTTGCATAGACACTAAAGTCGATTCTATATTTATCAATTTAGAGCATGCAGAGAGTAGCATAAACTATTCTTCTATATTTGAACGGGTTGAATATATTAATTTAGATGCAGGAGAAGAATGTTTATTATCAGGAATCAAAAAAAATCTATTTTGATTCAGATACACTTATTTTTCAAGATTCTAAAAATGAGGGAGTTTTCGTTTTTAATTTAAAAGATCATAAACTGGTGAGTCACATCAATAGGATTGGTCAAGGGCCAGAAGAATATCATAAAGACAATGCAATAGCTGTTGATTCTACTTCGAATTTAATACATATCTATGATATGATGAATTTCAAAGTCAATGTTTATACCTATAAAGGAGAATATGCATATTCATATAAAATAGAATATTTTATGAGAGATTTTGCATGGATGGACAATCTGTTATTAATCATGCAACCTTGTATAAATAAGGTGTATAAGAGAAACGGTGTTTGGCTTTACAAGCCGATCGAAAAACAAGAATCTTTGCTGTTAGAGCATGATGGAGATGATCAGTCTTTTGAATTTATGTCTACCTATATCGAACAATCAGAAAATAAAATTTACTATTACGATCGAAACGACGATTGCATCTATCTTATAAACAATAAATCCATTTCCAGACTTTACAAAATAGATTTGAAGCAGAAAGTGCCATTAGACATACGAACTGCATCAAATCAAAATCCCAAAGATTTAAATATGAAATCAATGATGTTTGATTTTGTTCCCTCTCCTCATTCTGTATTGTTATGCTATTTTATGTTTGGAGAAAAAGAGAATCCATATAGGTATGTTCTAATTAATTCGAAAACAAAAGAAACCATCATATTTAAAAAATTTATAAATGATATGGATGATATTCTTTTCGCTGACAATAAGATATTCTGTATTAATGATCAATCATGGTGTAGGCTCTCTCAACAATCCGAAGACAGTGAAACAGTACAGTTGCAAATTATGTATTTAAAGGATCAATTTGTTCATCATTAATAAAATGAGCAATAATCATGAAACATTATGGAACAATCAAGAGAATTCTATCGAACAGAATAGACATATTAACTCGCTGATGGTGAGATTTATCCGGTAAAATAAAGCAATTAACAGGAAAAAGAAAGGAGTTCCTGCCTACCGCCTCACAAACGTTAGCAGAAACTCCCGGACTTTCCCTCATTCAATAACAAATAAAGAAGGAGGTAACGGCAAAAGTAGTAAATTTGAAACAAACGACAAAAGGGTTAGAAATCACCCGTCTCGGGAAATGATACCGGGCGAAAGGTTCAAAAACAAACATAAGTCTATAAATTCCTAAAACAAAACGAAAATGGGAAAGAAATTTTTTGGCGTAATCGCTTTTGTTGCGATCGCCACCGCCGCCGGCTGGAACTACCAGCAAAATAAACAAAGTGTTGAATTGTCGGACTTGGCATTGGAGAATGTCGAGGCATTGGCAAGAAATGAAAGTGGAAAGAACAATAAGGCATTGGCTCAAAAGGCGAATGGAGAATACTGTTGTACTCCTTTAAACGGTAATAATTGTACTCAATCACCAGTTTGTTAGAATGTTAATATTAGAGATATGTCAGAATTTAATTCGCAAATAATGTCTTATAAGATAAATTTGGGCATATCTTTTTGAATACTTCTAATCATCAAATTATTTCAAATGAGAAAGTCTATTTTTTTTCATGATCAACAGAGAGTCTGGCTCCTTGTTTGTTGGGTCTTTATCACATTCGGTTGCCTTCCTGAGGAACAGAGGCTTACATCCGTTCCTGCCATAGAAGTAGACATAGCTTCAGATACAGAGTTGAAATTGTCAGAATACTTTGAGAATTTTCGAATGCTCAAGCTTCCGACGGATACTCTTATGGGGGAAATAGAGAACATTAAGTGTGAAAATAATAAAATTTATATCTCTGATGGACTAACTCTTTTTGCTTTCTCCGAAGAAGGAGAATTAGCCCTTTGCTTAGAGAAAAGAGGTGAAGCTCCAGATGAATATTCTGGGATTTCAGATTTTGTGATAGACGGTGAAAATATTATAATATTGGACAGGAATCAACAAAAAACAATAACGTATGATCATTCAGGAAATAGTATTTCAACATTTCATCTCAAGTACTATGCACAAGCTATTTCGCCGATAGTGAATAATACATTTTTTTTATATAACGGATTTGATACAAGTCACAAATTGCATCGGATTAAAAATTGGAAAGAAGATTCCGCATTTTTAGAAGTAGATAAAAACCAAACAGGATACTTGTTCATATTCGCTCATCACAATTTTTATCAAGATCATGATTCTATTTATTTTTTTCAACCGATCAATGATACTATTTACAAGTCTGTTGAAGGCGGAAATATGGATCCGCTCCTCTATATCGATTTTAAAGGGAAAAATATACCTGCATCTTTTTTCAGTGATAAGAAATATGAAAACGTTAAAGATTTTTTCGACAATTTGCATAAAAGATCTTATGCCTATGGTATTTATAGTTTTATAAGGGATAAGCGATTCACGATGTTCGGTAGTTTCTATCAGAAAAATAAAAAATTGACATTATTCGACCATAAGAATAAATCATCGAATACTTTCGGTACAATTAAAGATGATGTTTATTTCAAGGGTTTGACGATCCCTATATCTCAATTCATTTATCATGCAAATAAGGATGGTTCTATCGTTGTTCCATTGGAAGCCTATTCTGTAGTTGAATGGCGAAATACATACACACCGTCTGAGCCATTCGGAAGTATAATCAATACAACAAAGGAAGATGATAATCCATTGCTTTTGATCTTCGATTTCAAACAGTAGAACCAATCACCATAAGTTTATAAATCCCTAAAATAATAATAAAATGGGAAAGAAAATTATCGGCGTCATCTCTTTTGCTGCAATCGCCGCAGCGGCAGGCTGGAACTACCAGCAGAACAAACAGAATGTTGAACTCTCTGACTTAGCATTAGAGAATGTTGAGGCATTGGCTCGTAGAGAAGGTGGAAGTACAAAATATAAATATGTAATTCCAGGAAGTGATTCAAGTGTAAACTACGTGTGTTCTGGTGCCGGAGATAAGTCCTTCTTCTTCTTAATGAATTTAGTTGACAATGAAAAATAAATTATTTATATTATTGGTCTTGTTTGGCATAACAGCTTGTACTTCTATAAAGAAGGAAGAACAAGCTATAACGAAAATTATTTTTTCTGAAACAAGTTCTTCTCTAAACCAATCAAATCTATTAGAAAACAAAAAATATGTACAGCTTGAAACGACTGATGAATGTCTGTTCTCAGAAATCACACAGTTTAGTTGTACTTCAAAAGAATTATTTATATTTGATATCTATACACAAAGCGTTTATGTTTTTGATTATACCGGAAAATTCTTAAGAAAGATACATAAAACAGGACAGGGGCCGGGAGAATATTCAATGATAACATCTATGTTAATCGATGAAGAAAGCAATCTGATATCACTTGTGGATTTAGGGCAAAAAATATTATCTTATGATCTAAATTCATTTGTGTTTATCGACGATATACATATAGAAACCACCTCGATTGAAAAGGCTGATAAAGACAATTTTGTCAGTTATAATTCACTTTCAACGCATATTGGAAACAAGGACTATAAATATCATGTTCTAACATGCAACAAAAACGGACAAATCGAGCAGAAGTTTCTACCGATTGAATTTGAAAGTGGATATACGATGCGGCCTATTCATCGATTCTATAGATCAGAAGGTGAATTATTTATCTATTTGCCTTTTACTTCTGACATTTACAAAATCACACCAGATTCATGTTTCCGTTATTATGACGTGAAATATGAGAACCTATCTTTTCCATCGTTAGAGTATTTGAAATCTATAGATAAACAAGGGGATAATTATATAAAAAAATTATATACAGACAATTATGTTTATTCTGTGCAAATATTTGAAAATAAGAAGTTTGTAACTTCTCAGTTTAGCGTCGGAGAGAGGAGATATATCGGAATATATGACAAGGACAAAAAAGAAGGGTATTATTATCTTAAAACAGAAAAAAATAGTCCTAAATCAATTGAAAAAGTTGACTATTTACAAATTATCGGAACGAATAAAGAGAACTTCATTTCTGTATTAAAATTAGATACGGATTGCAAGACTGAATATATGGATAATGAATTGCAACAAATCATATCAAGAAGGGCTGAAGAAAATAATCCTATTCTTCTTTTCTTTAATCTAAAAAGCAGTCAATAGTATGGATAGATGCGTTCTACATACAAGGACTTCAATCAAAAAAACTATAATGTTGACAAATTGTTCATTCTGCCTATGAAAACATGCTTCTTATTCATGATATTAAGTATTCTGACCTCTTGTGCTATACAAAAGATAAAAGGTGTCAGCTTGGAACAAGCCTTGTCTATGGCCGGAGAAAATCGGGCGGAATTGGAAAAGGTGCTCGAATATTACAAAAATGACAGTATAAAGTTAGAAGCAGCCCGATACTTAATCCGGAATATGCCGTTCCATTTTTCACGGATGGAATATTTCGTATCGCCCGAAGGCGAACGATATGTACCCGACATCCGGAATTTCACGGACAACCAAGCCGTAAAAAGGCATTGCGACTCTTTACAAGAAAAGGGATATACGATCAGGAAAGAGATCGTTTACGACATCAAGGCCTTACATAGTGATTATCTGATCCGAAATATAGACTTGGCTTTTCAAGCTTGGCAAAAACCTTGGGCTAAAGATATTTCGTTTGAGGGATTTTGCCGTTACATACTTCCCTACCGGGCAGAAGTGGAACCGGCATCCGATATGAGACAGGAATTAATGGAATATTACCTGCCATTGATAGATTCCGGGAAAGCCCGAAATGCTTTCGAAGCCTGTATGATCATAAACAAACAGTTTATAAACGATTTAAAATATAAAGAGACCGGACAGCCGTTTTATCCGACTGTGGAAGAGACTTTTCGGGCCGGTATCGGAGAATGCGACGCTTTATGCAATTTCGCGACAATGGCCATGCGCGCTGTCGGCATACCGGTAGTCGTGCAAACCACAACCTGGACGAAAATGGATTTAGCCCATAGTTGGTGTGCCGTACTACAGGATGGCGAATTTTATGATTTCAGTCCTGCTTATGCCGGACCAGACGAATACAGGCAAAAACTTATGACTGTCCGTTATCTGAAACCTGCAAAAGTGTACCGCAACTTGTTTGATGCCGATTTCAAAAAATCACGGACGGACGATGGTTATACCACATACTTAAAAAGCCCTTTATTAAAAGATGTCACGGCAGAAAGCGGTTATCCGGTTTTGGATTTGAGGATCGAGGCTGACAAAGCGCCATCCTCAGCAGAAAGCCTTGTTTATTTATGTGCTTATAATTACTACGAATGGAAACCGGTCGCTATTGGCATACAGACCGATGCCGTCTGTGAATTTAAAGATGTTGTCGGCAATAATATATTCATCATAGCTGAAGGTGGCAAAGAACAGGAGTTGAGATACATTACCGCACCGTTTTTAGTCGATTCGTCGGGACACATCCGGAAATTCATACCTGACAAAAATAAACTTGTCACGCAAGAACTTTGGATAGAAAAAGGAAAAACTCCTCGTAACCTACATTTTTGGGATGTCGAGAAAGAATATTTCATCCCTGTATCATGCGACAGCATTACTTCGGACACAACGCAACTTTATACCCGGATACCGGATAACGCCCTTTTATGGTATGTAACTCCTCACCGGGCATTGGGACAACGAGTAGGATTTATAGAAAACGGCCAACTGAAAAGGACATGGGATTTCTAAAGAAAATCATCAATTGGTTACTGAATGCGATTTTGGTTGTTTCTATTGTAGTCAGCATCTGGATTTTCTCCCAAGTCTTCCTCCTCGCCTCCTTCCGCATCCCCAGCGACTCGATGGAGCCGGAAC
>NZ_JAHPXO010000070.1:0-6269 GCF_019041495.1 Parabacteroides sp. MSK.9.14 | reverse complement strand
CAAAAAAACGATATGGCATATAAATACGATCATTCAACAAGGCATACTTACCACGGTATTCACCTTTTTGATCAAAACACAAAACAGCGCTATGTCCCATGTCAAAAACATACAAAAAACTATCTTCTAAGGCAATAGACTCTATACTCACAAAATCTCTAGGACCTAGTCCCTGCCTTCCTATAAACCTATTAAGAATAAAATATTGATTCGTTTCCATTACTTGAGACAAATATTGATCCGAAATATAAAGCCGATTCTCATAAAATTGTAAATCTCGCACTTGAGATAAAAATATTGAATCACCCCAACCTTCTACAAACGAAAGTTGTTTATACTTTACAGTTTCCAACTGCGATTTTCTTTCTTTTTGACAAGAAATTAATAACAAAATAGATATGACAGTTAATATGATATTACTTAATTTTAAATTCATAATTTTTTATTTTACAAACCGTGGACAAATTGCAAACAAATTCATCCACGATCTAAGTTAAAACAAAATTTCCTACAGTCTAATCGCAACGAACAGACTCTTTATCATCACATTGTACATAGCCGGAAAAAGTATTCCTTTCACAATTTTCCTTTCCTGAACAAGATACCGAACCATTCACATTTCCATACCGAGGAGTAACATCAATGCACCTATTAACAACACTGCTTTTTTCTTTAATTGTACCATCGTCTTTAAGTTTTTAATTTGCTAATACTAATTCAAATTGTGATTTTCACGACCTTTTATCTCTATTTTTTCGCACTCATCTTTATTAAAATTACACAAATAACACTATTCCTTTATAGTCTATACAATAAAGGCGCAGCCGTCAACAGTGGAAGAATACAGATACCATGAAACATTGTTTTTGACACTATCTTCTCTGTTTAAACTTTTCATCTCTACTTGATATACAAACCTGTAAAAGTTCCTTCCAATAAGTTTCAATTCCAAATACCGGAAAACAAACAGCTTCTCTTAACTTCACCGGAATTTCCCCTATAACCAAAGCTGGATGATGACATGCTTTGTAAACGAACTCCAAATCAAACAAATATGTATCTATACAAGTAGAAAGAAAAACAAAACGACCTTTGCGATTAAACCCTTTCAAACCGGCTTGCGTATCTGAATAGTTCATTCTCAATAAATAACGATTACATCCACGAACAAATCGAGAGATTAAACGACGAGAAAACGGTAAACAATCATAATAAGCCTTATCCCGAGTCGATACAACCACATCAACTCCTCGCTGTAACATTTCCAATACCCTTGACATAGAATCAAGCGTATAAGGAAAGTCGTGATCCGTGTAAAGGATATAATCAGAGTTACACGCAGACACGGCTTTACGCAAAGCAAAACCTTTCCCATGATTGATCGAATAACTCAAAATATGAACTTCTGGTATATTTTGCCGGATATAATCAGTGACAACTTTCTCAAAGCCTCTTGCCGAACCATCATTTACCACATATAAATGAATGTCTGCATGTTTCCACAAGACTTCCAGTTCCTTATATTTCGAGACAACGGTTAACTCCCAACCCTCATCCGGATTATAAACAGGCAGTATCAAATCTATGTCCGTTTCCATCATTCTATTCTTTTTAATATGCGTTTTTTATCTTTTACAGAAAACAATACCCGACTGATCCTGCCGACAATCGAACTCTCCGGAATTTCCCCGAAAAAACGACTGTCCACCGAATTATTGCGGTTGTCTCCCATCATATAGTACCAATTTACACCATCTCGCCTTGCTATTCGGATTACCCGCTTTACCAAAAGCATATTCCGATTTTCCAGGCTACGAAAAACGACGATATCATTTTCTTGCGGTTCTCGCCATCCCGGCATACGTCCCAAATTCCAATTGTTTTTCAAATCCTTCTCACGCAAAAACGTAATCCAGGTAAAAACATTCAGCAAAGGAATATCAGCAAAACGGTCGGGTAGCAAAGCGCCGCATGAAGCTTTGTCCACCCAAACCCAATCACCGGTACATAGAGTCGGCTCCATGCTTTCGGATGGAATGTAGCAAGGTTCACCGAGGAAGAGGCGAATCAACACACAAGTAAATACAACAATTACGATTATTTTAATCCCCCTTACCATCCAAAACAGCGAATTTACGTTTTATCGATTCAAAATAAGCATCTGTTCGTTCTGAAATTTCTTGAATATTTATAAAACAATTTTCCATTAAATACTCCTTCGATAAAACACAAAAATAATAAGCAACAACAGTATCACTTACTTCCATAATAGGAGATAAAAGTCCTATTGAAAGCCCATAAACTTCACAAGAAATGCAATACTGTTTTTTAAACGACCGTATAATCCTCGGATTATTGGAATTCAACAAACAAATTACATTTTGAGCTCCTACTTCCGATATAAACATGTTAATATAATCAATGTGCTTTTTAAAATATTGCATACATGATATGCATCCTGCATCATTAAAACGAATTACAAATTTATCACCTGTATTTAGAATTTCAGATACTAATATGTTTTCTCCATTTTCTTTCAAAACAGACAATGTATCTGAAACTGTTATATTATCAGTATTCATTTGTTCTAAATTAATACTATATATTTGATGATAATTATACGAATCTTTCTTTAAACTTTCATAAATCAACTTGTTATCACCTTGCCGAATATAACCTATAATAAATAAAACGAACAAAGTCAATATCAAAGACATATATGTAAAATGTATAGTTTTATTCATTTCGAAATATTTTTTTGTTTAATTTTGCCACCATCAGAATCGGATTATCATCAATAGATGCTCTTTCCAGCGTGTTGAACAACTCAGGATAAAACGACTGTATCTCTGATTTTTTTTTCGTTTCCAGATCCTGGTATTTAGACGGATCAAGTATATAATAGAAATAATCGCCACAGGCAATTGTACCGTATAAGATATCAACAATATGAACTTTCCCAATATGAGGTCCTCTAAAAGAACAACTTTCCCCGTTTAGCCTATCGTAGATATAAAAGCAATTATAACCATCATATTGATATGAGACTCCGACTTTAGTCTCATCGGAAATATATAAATAAGGAGAATGAGCAACCTTTTTATTTTTCCTGAGATATTTGAATATTTCATCTTCCCTACTTTGCATCGGCAAAGCTATCAATTCTTTCGGAATGGCATGGCCTAATTTAATCACTAAACCTCCTTTGGGATAGTTAAAATCATATTTATAAATCGTATCATTATACATAATATGGGTATATAAGCCATCTTCAAACAAAACGAACGGAGACTCCCAAAAAGAAATGGTTGCACCATTTTCATAATGATGAGGATGATATTGTGCCACTAACTCATCCTGTTTAAAACAATTCATGATATATCCATCTTCAGGGTCAATGCTTGATCGTGCCCAGACTTCCCTTCCTTCCCCTAAAAACAATATTTGGCTTATTTTATAAGGAATTGTATCCACACGTAATAGACGGCCATTCAAATCATATACAAACTTTTTCTTCAATTGGTTATCCATCACATACAGTTCTTTCTTTTCTCCATTAACCGCAATGCTTGATGCGTTTGTATATTTGTTGGGACCATCTCCTTGATCATGGATAACCGCTTTGGCTTCTCCATGATCAGAAAAAATAAAAACAGAAGAACTTCTCCGGTCCAAAATATATAAACGTTTATTCAATGGAATAATATTATACACTGCATTTATCAATATAGTGTCATTCGTTTCCAACGGGACAATTGCAATCTTTTCGAAAAAATCCGCAATGGATACAATTTGAGAGTCTTCAGGATCAATCGAAATAGTTATAAAATCATCTTTTCCATTATCTTGTCCGGCACAAGAACACATCAGAGCCGCTATTAGCAACAAACAAATATTCTTTTTCATATTCTTATTTAGTTTAACGGGCTGTTCCTATAATACACTTTTGTCATGACAATTCCGATCTAATTTTTTCTAAGTTAACATTAAACCCCAAATCAATCATAATATGGAAAAAATGTATAATTTCGGTACAGCCCTATTTTTAATTTTTACAAGATGGACATCTGCATAAACCGTCGCTTGTTACCCTACAGCATGAATAATAACCAGTTCCTGTTGAGACTTCACATCCTTTACCTGTAGCAGTTACACCAAATGCAGATACTGAACCTGATATACAGGAACAAGAAGTAGCACCTCCTCCCCCAGCAAGATTACAATCCCTACATCCTTTCTGTATGTCTCCTGTACCAGCAGGATCATCACCTGTTTTCGTCTGTTGAGCCCAAACAGCAATCACGGCATTATTATCTGCCAACCCATAATCATCCAGCGCATACTGGAGATTCATTCCCATACCGAGGAGCAACATCAATGCTCCAATTAACAACACGGCTTTTTTCTTTAATTGTACCATTGTCTTTAAGTTTTTAATTTGTTAATACTTCAATCGTGATTTTCACGACCGTTTATATCTTTTTCTTCGTATTCTCCTTTATAAAAACTACGCAAATAATGCTTCACGGTGTCCGTATCCTCCCACTGTTTGCTGTAGCTATACGTATAGCTCATAAAATAAAGGATATAGAAAAGCATTGATAAAAACAACAGAAGCTTTGGAAACACATGATGCTCTTTTTCTATCCAATCTATGATTTTATATGACACTAACAACAAAATACCTGACAAGGACAAATAAAGGTAACGATCAGCAACTATTTTTAAGATCAATGAGTGTTGTGCCTGTTGAATTGTTCCGAAAACTAAATCTCATAGAAATGCAGAAATCCTTTTATAGGGTTTTTTCGCGTGTCAAAACTCTTCAATAGAGTTGTTCTGACGGCCATTTCATACCGCAACGAGTTTAGGTTGAGAACTTATAGACGGACATCATGCGGATAATCATTTTATTTTTTCATTTCATATAACAAAATAACAGGATTATCATCCGGTGACAAATCATGTAACTTCATTGATTCCAAAAGTGTTGGAAAATATTCGTACAATATTCCCGCATTTATCTCTTCTACTAAATATTTCTCATCTCCCCAACGTGGAAAGAAGCGATAACCTTGTATCAAATCATTTTTCACCACTCCTACTTCTACTTTATCATTCGATTTATCCACCACACAAAAAACACGTTGATCTTGAATCAAATAATCAAAAATGAAATAGCGATTGGAAACATAATAGTTATTTTTGACCACATAATTGAAATCTGAACTATTTACATCTTGCTCTTCTACATTCTGTTCATTCGGAAACTCTTTTCCTACAAATCGTACCCAATAAACAGGATCTAAGTTTTCTCCGTGATAAATCCGATTATCATACACGGGAGAAATATAGACTTCTTCATTGTTTACAGCAAAAACATTACATTCATTATAATTAAACAAGTTTTCATGATCTCTTCTAATTAATTTATCCGCAACTTTCCGACCTCTATCATTCAAAATGGAACATTTATAATCCTCTCCTTTTCGGGATTTCAAATTATATAAATAGATCAAACCGTTGTTTACTACAATTTGTGTAGAATAGGTATCATATTGAATTTGATTTATATAGTTTAGATCACAATCATATTTCAAAATATGGCATCTGCCATAATCCAAAACAAACAACTGATTATCATATATATCAAAATCCATCAACTGTAAATATTCACCAGGGCCATTCCCTACCTTAAATAAAGTTCGAAGATGTTTACCGTCCATTCCATAAATATAGATTGCATTATTCGTTTTGTCCAAAATATAAATCTCATCTTTGAAAATTTTCACCTTATCAATTTGAGAAATCAGACATTCATCATCCATATCTAATGGGACAATCCGAATATTTTCAACGAATGCAGAAAGCAATACTTCCTTTTGATTGGTCTCAGCCGGAACCTTTACCTCATAAACTCCCAAATTATCAACATCAGAACAGGAACAAAGCAATAACACTATGACTAATATATAATATTTCATATTCTATTTGTTAAATCTAAAGGATGTGGCAAACCACATCCTTTCTTAATTATTGACAATCATGACTTACACACGAACTTTTATATCCCGGTTGATAACAAACATATCTCTGTCCTGTTTTATTTCCATACTGATTATAGCAATTCATATACATACCAGTCCATCCCTCTCCCGGAGGATTACCTGTTTCTGTACTACCTGTAATTTGAGCCAAAACTTGATTAACAGCTTTATTCTCAGCTAATCCATAATCATTCAGCGCATACTGGAGATTCATTCCCATAC